>JAKSKG010000045.1 GCA_024401805.1 Bacteroidales bacterium | reverse complement strand
TCGAATTCGTGAAGGAAGCGCATGTCATTCTCGAAGTAATGGCGGAGGTCGTTGACCCTCCATTTGAGCATGGCAATGCGCTCAAGTCCCATTCCGAATGCGAATCCTGAATATTTCTTGGAATCTATTCCACTGGCTTCCAGAACGTTAGGGTCTACCATACCGCAGCCCAGAATCTCCAGCCAGCCTGTTCCCTTGCAGATGTTGCAACCCTTGCCGTGGCAGATGTTGCAGCTTACGTCAACCTCGGCGGACGGCTCGGTGAACGGGAAGTATGACGGTCTCATGCGGATTTCGGTTTCAGGGCCGAACATCTCGCGGGCAAAGAGCAGGATGGCCTGCTTGAGGTCCGCGAATGTCACGTTCTCGTCTATATAGAGTCCTTCCACCTGGTGGAATATGCAATGTGCTCGGGCGCTGATGGCCTCGTTGCGGAATACGCGGCCCGGGCAGATGACGCGGATAGGAAGGCTCATCTTTTCCATTGAGCGCACCTGTACGGACGATGTATGGGTTCTGAGCAGAAGAGGATTCAGATGACCTGCAGAAACGAAGAAGGTGTCCTGCATGTCGCGTGCAGGATGGTTCGGAGGGAAGTTCAGAGCCTCGAACACGTGGTAGTCATCCTCTATTTCCGGACCCTCGGCAACGTCATAGCCGAACTTGCGGAATATCTGCACGATTTCCTCGCGGACGATGGATACAGGATGGCGTGAACCCAGTTCGAAGCTGTCTCCCGGCATGGACAGGTCCTGTTTGGGAGCGGATGCGGCTGTGTCGTCGGCCACGGTGGCCTTGAGTTCGTCGATCTTGGCCTGGGCGGTCTGCTTGAGTTCGTTCAGAGTCTTTCCGAACTCGGCCTTCATAGCCTTGTCTATGGTACGGAACTCGTCGAAGAGGGCCGTGATTTCACCTTTCTTTCCCAGGAAACGGACTCTGGCTTCCTCTACGTCTTTCTGTGTTTTGCATTTGAGACTGCCAAGCTCGGCAAGGACTTTCTCTATATCTTCTCTTTTCATATTCTAATGGTTGTTGCGTTTGAGGGCGCGCTTGTCCCTCGCCTTTTTGTCTTTCAGACCTCCTGTCTTAAGGTACTTCTGCCACTGCTCCGGAGTGAGCAGCTTCTGAAAAGCATTGTATATGGCTTCGTACCATTTGTCCTGGATTTCGATATATGCGTCTGTAAAGGAAACCTTCCTTTTAGTGAGTTCGGAAAGTTCCCTGGTCATTGCGAAATAATCGTGAGTAAGTATGGAATCCACAAAGAATACCTGCTCACTGCTGAGTTCCAGAGTGTTTTCGTATTCCTCGATCTGTTTGTCTATGAGCTCGTACATCTGCTGCTGCTGTTCTTCCGGAGTCAGAGGCTGTTGTTGCTGGGCAAACAGCGGTAGTGCAGATGATAAAAGCGCAAGCACCGCGAAAATTTTTATAACTTTGTGCATATCAAGTGACAAATTTAACAAAGAAAAGATAAAAATGAGAAAAATTCTTATTGCCGCGGCGTCTCTTGCCGCATTGTGTGCTGCACAGAGGCTGGATGCCTGCACCAATATCATAGTGACCCCCGGGGCCAGCGCGGACGGTTCAGCAATGGTTTCTTACGCGGCGGATTCCCACACGTTGTTCGGTGATCTCAGATTCCGCCCTGCCGGGAGATTCGGAAAGGGAGAAAGGCTGGACATTATCGAGTGGGATACGTACAAGCCTCTTGGAAGCATAACTCAGGCGGCATATACATATCAGACCGTGGGCAATCAGAACCAATATCAGCTTACCATAGCGGAAACGACCTGGGGAGGCCGACTCGAACTTATGGACCCTGCCGGGATAATGGATTACGGCAGTCTGATCTATGTTACGCTCCAGAGAGCCCGCACTGCAAGGGAGGCAATCCGGACCATTGTGGCCCTGGCAAACGAATACGGATATCCTTCCGAGGGGGAGACATTCTCCATAGCAGACCCTCAGGAGGTCTGGATAATGGATCTGATAGGCAAAGGACCCGACAACAAGGGCATAGTATGGGTGGCCCGCAGGATTCCGGACGGGTATGTCTGCGCCCACGCGAACCAGGCGCGCATACGCACGTTCCCTCTCGATGATCCTGAAACACTCTACGCCCCCGACGTGATAAGCTTTGCCCGTGAAAAAGGATATTTCAGCGGTTCGGACGAAGAGTTTTCATTCCGTGAGGCATACTGCCCGCTGGATTTCGGAACGGTCCGGGGGTGCGACGCCAGGGTATGGAGCGCATTCAACATACTTTGTGACGGAAAGTTCACTTATGAAAAGGACGGAGAAGAAGTGACGGCGGACTCCTACGACTGGATTAATTACGCTATGGGATATGATTTGTCCGATGAACTGCCTCTATGGGTGAAGCCGGAGCGTAGAATCACCGTCAAGGATGTCGCAGACGTTATGCGCGACCATTTCGAGGGTACTCCTATGGATATGACTCTGGACATAGGCGCCGGCGGAAATGCTCTTCCATACCGCTGGAGGCCTATGGATTTCGAGTGGGAAGGGAAGATGTACTGCAACGAGAGAGCCATCGCCACCCAGCAGACAGGTTTCTGGTTCGTGGCCCAGTCACGTGGCAATCTTCCCGACGAAATAGGCGCTTTGCAGTGGTTCGGCTGCGATGATGCTGCAACTTCATATCTGACACCGATATATACGAATACGCGCAAGGTGCCGGAATGCCTCAGAGAGGGCAACGGGAATATTCTGGAATACAGTCCTACATCCCAGTTCTGGATTTGCAACAGGGTTGCCAATGCCTGCTACAAGATGTATAACCAGATGGCGCCTTATGTAAGGGTGGAAGTTGACAAGTTCGAGAACGACCAGATATTCAACAAGGTGCCTCAGGTGGATTCGATGCTTCTGAGTGTTTTCAACGGACGCAACGGGAAACATCCAGGTCGCAGATCCGCTGTCAGAAGAGTTATTAACGGTATCACAAATTATACCGTAAGCACAGCGCAGACTCAGTTCTACAGTTGGGTGAAACTGGAGGAGACCCTGCTTGTCAAGTTCATCGACGGCAATGTTAAGGCGCAGAATCCGGACGGCAGTTTCAAGCATACGGAACATTTCAAGGGGATGCCGGATTCCCTGACCCAGCCTGGCTATACGGATAAATGGAAAGAAGCCGTAGTCAAAGACCACGGCTCCGTCATCGAAGAACGCTGACCCTACTTGTTCCTGAGTACGGTCTGGCCGTCCACACAGTCTACGACTATGGTGGAATCCTTGTGAATACGGCCTTGGAGTATCTCCACGGCAAGTTTGTTTACAAGTTCTCTTTGTATGAGCCGTTTCACCGGCCGTGCTCCGTATTCCGGGTCATAGCCTCCGGAAACCATATCGTCCTCGAATGCAGGTGTGAATTCCAGACTCACGTTGTCCTCTGCGAGTTTGTTCCGGAGTATGTCCATCTGAATACGAACGATTTCACGTATGTTGTCGCGGGACAGGGTGTCGAACACCACGGTCTCGTCTATCCTGTTCAGGAATTCCGGCCTCATCCTTAGTCTGAGTTCCTCCTCGCGCAGGTTGGAGGTCATTATCAGGATTGTGTTCTTGAAGTCCACGGTACGTCCCTTGTTGTCGGTGAGGCGGCCGTCGTCAAGCACCTGAAGAAGTATGTTGAATATGTCCGGGTGGGCCTTCTCTATCTCGTCCAGAAGGATTACGGAATAAGGCTTGCGGCGCACGGCCTCGGTAAGCTGGCCGCCCTCGTCATAACCTACATATCCCGGAGGAGCGCCTACCAGACGGCTAACAGTATGGCTCTCCTGGTATTCGCTCATATCTATTCTGGTCATCATCGATTCGTCGTTGAACAGAAACTCGGCCAGAGCCTTGGCAAGTTCGGTCTTTCCCACTCCGGTAGTTCCCAGGAAGAGGAATGAACCTATCGGCCTGTGTTCGTTGCTGAGCCCGGCGCGTGAACGGCGTACGGCATCCGACACGGCTCCGATGGCTTTGTCCTGCCCTACGACCCTTCTGTGCAGCTGCTCTTCCATCCGCAGCAGCTTGTCCTTCTCGCTTTCCAGCATACGGTTCACGGGTATCCCCGTCCATCGGGCAACAACCTCGGCAATGTCTTCCGGGGTTACGGATTCCGTTATGATAGGGTCCTTGATTCCGGCCTGTTTTCTGGAAAGTTCCTCTATCCTCGCCTGGGCGGCAGCAAGCCTTCCATAACGCAGTTCCGCCACCTTGCCGTAATCTCCGCTTCTCTCGGCAATAGCCGCCTCGCGCTTGATGTCCTCTATTTCCTGACGCGTGTTGTTGAGGGAGGTTACTATTCCCTTCTCCTCGTCCCAGCGTCTGGTCAGAGCGTCGCGCTCCGCCTTGGCCTCGGCAAGAAGGCTGTCTATTTTCTCGCTCTTGAGGCTGGCACCTTCGCGTTTGATGGCCTCTTTTTCGATCTCGAGCTGCCTGATCCGTGAATTCAGGTCATCGATAGGTTCCGGGACGGAATTCATTTCGAGCCTGAGTTTGCTGGCCGCCTCGTCCACAAGGTCTATGGCCTTGTCCGGGAGGAATCTGCTGTTTATATATCTATGGCTGAGGTTGACTGCGGCAATGAGAGCGTCATCCTCGATGCTTACGCGATGGTGGTTCTCGTATTTCTCCTTGAGCCCGCGCAGGATGGCAATGCTCTCGGCAGGGGAAGGTTCGTCCACCATTACTTTCTGGAAACGGCGCTCCAGAGCCTTGTCCTGCTCGAAATACTTCTGGTATTCGTCCAGAGTGGTGGAGCCTATGGTGCGGAGTTCCCCGCGCGCAAGCGCAGGCTTGAGTATATTGGAGGCATCCATTGCGCCGGAAGAGCGGCCGGCTCCCACCAGGGTGTGTATCTCATCAATGAACAGGATGATGTCACCGTCCGATTCCACAACTTCCTTGACCACGCCTTTAAGCCGTTCTTCGAATTCTCCCTGGTATTTTGCTCCTGCGATCAGGGCTCCCATATCAAGAGAATATACTTTGCGTGTCTTGAGGTTTTCCGGGACCTGTGAGTTTACGATCCTTGTGGCTATACCCTCGCTTATCGCGGTTTTACCCACACCGGGTTCGCCTACCAATATGGGGTTGTTCTTGGTTCGGCGGCTGAGTATCTGCAGTACGCGTCTTATCTCCTCGTCACGGCCTATGACCGGATCGAGTTTCCCTTTTGCCGCCATGTCGTTGAGGTTGACGGCATATTTGTTCAGAAATTCGTATTTGTTTTCCATAACCAGTCAAAATAAATGAAACAGAGTCAAAAAAAACGGTTGCCCTTTTTGCGGGCAACCGTCTGGCGGTCAAAATATGTTCCACTGACAAAATGTCAGAACTACTCTGCGTCTGCGCTCTGAGCCTCTGTTGCAGGAGCTTCCTGCTGGATAGGGGCTGTAGGGAATGCAGGCTGTTCGTCAGACTGCACGTTCTCTATCTTTTCGGTAACGTCGATGTCTGCACCGTTGGTTCCTGTGGTGAATGAAGCGACTATGGAGATAATCAGGATGAAAGCGACGAGAATCCATGTTATTTTCTCAAGGATGTCCGCTGTCTGGCGTACGCCGAAGGTCTGGTTTCCCGCTACGAAGTTTGTTGCAAGTCCGTCTCCCTTACCATTCTGAAGAAGAACTACGGCAATGAGAAGGATTGCTGCAATGATGATAAGGACGGTCAAAATTGTAAATACTGCGTTCATATGTTTACTCTATTTATTATCAATCTTTTCTATAAGGGCTGCAAAGTAAGCACTTTTTTCCGGATATCGCAACATTAGTTTCGAATAAATGTCTCTGGCTTCCTTGAAATAGCCCTGTTCTGCATAGATCTCGGCCAGCGGCTCGGTGCAGAATTCGATTTCTTCCTGATTCAGGTCCAGAAGAACCACGTCTTCCGTATCGTCGTGTACTGCGAATGACGAAAATACTCCGTCGGTATCGCGGCGCACCTTGTTGTATTGGGCAGGGGTGAAATAATCCCCTCCGACCACGAAAATCTGCCTTCCCGGTTCCTCGGACCCTGTCAAGGCCTCTCCCGGAGCATCTTCGAGGCAATCTTTCAGAAGCTGCTCCACGTTCTTGTCCGAATAGTCGGAGCTGCTGCAGGAACGGACTATGTCCGTGATTATGCTGTGGCTTCCCAGGTAAAGGGATGCCTCGGCATACTGTCTGTCGGACCAGGCCCCGGCCTTGCACATGCGTTCGCAAAGCTCGCGTCTTGCCCCTCCGTACCAGGGATAAGCAGTGATCACTCCTGCCAGTTCGCTGAGGTTCAGCTCTTTGATGTTAATAGAATCTACCATTGCGCTACTGTAGCGTTGAATATGTCTTCAATTATCTTGTCTATTATTTCCGCGCACAAAGTGGACTCCACCGCGTCCAGGGAATTGGTGGAATCGTATTCGGAGAAGGCGGAGAATGATTTGTTCTCGAAATTCTCTTCAGGGTGTTTGCGGTTTTCGTATGTAAGCCTTACCGTGACGGTGAGCTTGTTGCGTGCGGCAACTTCGTTGGCTGTGATTGCCGCCGCCTGTACGTCGTATCCTACGACTTCTCCGGTGAGTTCCAGGTCCCCGTCCATCTCGACCTGTTCCAGGCGGGTCATTTTGCGGAACTGGTTGCGCAGGGCCTCGGACAGGTCATTGCTCAGAGACGGATTCACCTTCGGAGCCTTGTATTCGAAATAGTTTATGGTTACGGTATTCACGTCCGGCTGTATCGAAGTTCCGGAAAATGAATAGATACCGCAACTGCCCAGAGCCAGGACGGCAATCAGAAGTGTAAGCAGTTTTTTCATCTTGTCTTCTTTTCTGCCAGTTTACGGTAGATTGTCCTTTCGGAAATGCCCAGCTCTGCTGCTGCAGGCTTGACCTTCCCTCCGTATTTGGCCAAGGTCTTTTCTATCAGGTCGTCGTTCGCTTTGCGTATGGTGATTTCAGAGGGCGCCTGGTCCTCTATCATCTGCTCTTCCGGTTCATAACGGACATCATTTTCCGTCGCCGGACCTACCGCAGCGACAGGGCCGACTCCTCCTACTATCTGCTTCAGGCGGTCGACGTCCTGTTTGAGATCAAGCAGAGCCTTGATTATCATCTGCTTGTCCGAATCGTTCATCGTTCCCTGCTGCTTTTCCGCTATTGCCGGAATCAGGGTATCCTTCTCGTCCGGAAGATAAGAGAGCAGCGTTCCGGAATCCAGCTCGACCCTTTCCGACACCGGTGTCACCGGCCCGGATTCCAGTGCGGTTATGGTTTCCGCGATGTTTTTCAACTGGCGTACGTTCCCCGGCCAGCGGTATGCGGACAGAGCCGTGATTGCATCGTGGGTCAGGGATACCTTGCACAGATTGTATTTCTCCGAAAAATCGGAAGTGAACTTGCGGAACAGCAGATATATGTCATTCTTGCGCTCCCTCAGGGCCGGGACCTTGATGCGTATTGCGTTGAGCCTGTAATAGAGGTCCTCGCGGAATTTCCCGGTGGCCACGGCGTATTCCAGATTCACGTTGGTGGCCGCGATTACACGTACGTCGGTCTTCTCGACCTTGGAAGATCCGACCTTGATGAACTCCCCGCTCTGGAGAACCCTCAGCAGGAGGGCCTGCGTTTCCTTCGGGAGTTCGCCTATCTCGTCCAGGAAGAGGGTGCCTCCGTCCGCCTCTTCGAAGTAACCCTTCCTTTCCCCTATGGCTCCTGTGAACGCTCCCTTTTCGTGGCCGAACAGTTCGGCATTGATGGTTCCCTCCGGAATGGCTCCGCAGTTGACTGCAAGGAAACGGCCTCCACGACGGCGGCTATTGTCGTGGATGATACGGGGGATGACCTCCTTGCCGACTCCGCTCTCTCCCTGGATCAGGGCGGTGAGGTCTGTCGGAGCTATCGCAACGGCTGTTTCCAGTGCCCGTGCAAGAGCTGGATCATTGCCTATGATGTCGTACTTGTTCTTGAGTTTCTGTAAATCCTGAGAGTCCATAATTATATATGGCAAAACCGCACAAAGTTAACGAATTTTTCCATATCTTTGTATTTCACAGCCAAAGAGGCAAAATCTATTACAGTACAATATGAAAAGAATCATTACTATCGTTGCATTTGCGGCTCTTGCAATTGTATGCGCAAGTTGCTCAAAATCAAGAGCAGAGCAGATGGCTCTGGCCGAGAACGTAAAGGTTGAGTGCACACCGGAGGTTCTCACAGCTATAGCAGGAAACATTCCTGTAAGCATCACAGTTACTTGCCCCGAGGGATATTTCCACCCGAAGGCTACAATGGAAGTCGTTCCTGTTCTCGTATTCAATGGCGGAGAGGTTGCCGGACCAACCTTCAAATATCAGGGAGACAAGGTCAAGGACAACAACAAGGTCATTTCCAAGAACGGCGGCAGCGTGAGCGAGAAATTCAACTTTGCCTTCCAGGAAGGAATGGAGGCATCGCATCTCGAACTCCGCAGCAAGGCTTTCTACAAGAATGACGTGATCGACATTCCTGCAATCAAGGTTGCAGACGGTGTGAACGTTACATATCAGCTCGTGGACCTTACCGGAGCATATTCCCTTAAGGACGACGGATATCAGAACGTTATCCACACAAGCACCGAGGGACAGATCCTCTATGACGTGAACTCCGCTTCCGTAAAGAACAGCGAGCTCCGCAACGCTTCCGTAAATGAACTCAAGCAGACCCTCAAGGAGACCAAGGCCAACGAAAGGGCAAAGGTTACAGGAACAAAGATCATCGCTTATGCATCTCCGGAGGGAGGACAGAATTACAATGCCAAGCTCTCCGACAAGCGTGCAGGCACCGCCGAGAAGGCTTGGGCTACCATTTCCAAGGGAATGGAGGCTTCCTCTACCGAGATCCAGAGCGTAGGTCAGGACTGGGAGGGATTCCAGCAGGCAGTGAGCGCTTCCAACATCGAGGACAAGGACCTTATTCTCCGCGTCCTTTCAATGTACAGCGATCCTGCAGTCCGT
Organism: Bacteroidales bacterium; assembly: GCA_024401805.1. Lineage (GTDB taxonomy): Bacteria > Bacteroidota > Bacteroidia > Bacteroidales > UBA932 > Cryptobacteroides. The sequence goes on along the minus strand of JAKSKG010000045.1, from coordinate 1,172 downwards.
GAGAACGAGATCCGCAACATGTCACAGATTTTCACCGAGATGAACAAGAAGGTATTCCCTTCACTGCGCCGCGCACGCTTCATCACCGAGGTCGAGTACCAGAACTATTCCGACGATGAACTCAAGGCTCTTGCAAAGGAGAGACTGGAGGAAATCGGCGAGGACGGACTCCTTCGTCTTGCAACTCTCAGCGAGGATCGTGACGAGCAGGAGGTTCTCTATGAGATGGCAGCAGAGAAATTCAATTCCCAGAAGGCTATCTACAACCTTGCTGCAATCGCTCTCGACAAGGGCTTTGCTAAAGAGGCCAACAAATGGCTCGCCCAGGTTGACGGTGTGGATTCAGACGCAATCAATGCTCAGGGCGTTCTCGCTCTGCGTGACGGAAAATACGACAAGGCTGTCGAGCTTTTCCGCAAGGCAGGTACAAACGAGGCAAAGCAGAATGAGGCTGCGGTAGAGATCCTTCGCGGCAACTATGATGCTGCAGCAGCAAAGCTCGCCGGAGCAACCGGTAACAATGCGGCTCTTGCAAATATTCTTGCAGGCAATTATGACGCTGCAGAGGAGGCTCTCGTTGGAGAAGATGCAATGACAGACTACCTCAGGGCAATCGTGGCAGCCCGCAAGGGCAATGTCTCCGACGTGAAGGTTTACCTCAACATGGCGGCTCAGAAGAACCCTGAACTGGGAGTAAAGGCAGCAAAGGATATTGAATTTGCCAACTTTCGCTAGTCCCGGCTCCGTAAATTGAAAATAATTTACTATATTTGCAGCCCCCAATTTTTGGGGGCTTTTATAATTTATAGATTTACAATCATTTATGCCAACAATTCAACAATTGGTTCGCAAGGGACGCGAGGTCATTGAGATCAAGTCAAAATCTCGCGCGCTGGATGCTTGTCCTCAGAAGCGTGGCGTATGCGTCAGGGTTTACACAACAACCCCTAAGAAACCTAACTCAGCAATGCGTAAGGTTGCCCGTGTACGTCTTTCAAATGCCAAAGAGGTCAATGCCTACATCCCAGGTGAGGGTCACAACCTCCAGGAGCACTCAATCGTGCTCGTGAGAGGAGGTCGTGTAAAGGACCTCCCTGGTGTACGTTACCACATCCTTAGAGGAGCTTTGGATACCGCTGGCGTAGAGGGAAGGACCCAGTCCCGCTCTCTCT
>JAKSKG010000044.1 GCA_024401805.1 Bacteroidales bacterium | reverse complement strand
CTTCTGCTGTCGCAGCCTGGAAGCCGCTGCAGATGGTGGCAACGCAAAGATGGGGACAACCTATCCGTTTACCTAATAATAACACGCTTAAGTTTGAAGAAATATCCGCGAGGCAAGATGATGCAAGGCGACTTGGCTCCCGAATAGGGAGGGGACCCACGAAGTGGGGAGGATCGCCGGCATCACTTGCCTTGCGGATATCAAAGGAGACCCTGAAACAAGTTCAGGGTGACGATCTGGTCGTTCAGGGTGACGATCTGGGCGGACAGGGTGACGTATTTTTTGTATATTTGTCGTGTATGAGTATGAAAATCGAAAGGGTGACTGCAGGTGACGGCTGCGCACAGCTGGAGGGCCTGCTGGAAGAGCTTACGGGGTGTGCCGGACAGCAGCCGGATCTGGGCGCTGTACTTGCCAACCCTGCCGTACGGATGTACGTGGGCAGGGAACAGGACGGCAGAATAGTAGCCTGCGGATGCCTGGGTGTGATGGACACCCTTTCCGGACGCAAAGGACACATAGAAGACATCGTAGTCTCCGGCGACTGCCGTGGTAAAGGCTACGGCCGCCAGATAGTGGAATTCCTCATACAAGAAGCAAAATCCCTGGGCCCAATGGAACTGTTCCTCACGTCCAGACCGTCCAGAGTAGCCGCAAATGCCCTGTACCAAAGCCTGGGATTCGAAAAAAAAGAAACCAACTGCTACAAAATGAATATCACAATATGAAAACCTGTTTCAAATTACTATCCGCCTGCATAATGGCCGCCACACTCTGCGGCTGCTGCGAAACCATGGAGATACACCACATATCTACCGGACGCGGAAACTGCACCTACCTTATTATGCCGGACGGCACCACAATGATGATAGACTGCGGCGACGACCCGGATTGCGGCGCCATAGAACATAACGAAATGCAGCCAATGCTGCCGGACAGCCTTGAAAGCACAGCCCGGCACATAATGAACTACATCGCCGGAGTAGCCCCGGAAGGCAAAGAAAAGAAACTGGACTACTTCTTTCCGACCCACTTCCACAGCGACCACCTGTGGGCTTTCCCGGAACTTGCAAAAGAACTGGAAATAGGAAAGATAATAGACAGAGCCTACCCGGATTACCCTACGGGCGAAGACAAGCCGGACATTGACGAATACGTTCCCGCAGTACGCGAAGCGGTTGCCGCCGGGACCAAGGCCGAACTGTTCCGCGTAGGTGCGCTGGACCAGTTCAAGATGGTAGGTAAAGGAAGCAAAGGATTCAGCATAAGGAACCTGTGCGCCAACGGAGAATGCTGGACAGGCGAAGACGAAGAATCCGCACGCATATACGGACACATCCCCGGCGACGAAAATGCCAACAGCTGCGGAATACTCCTGAACTGGGGCGACTTCTCGTACCTCACCTGCGGTGATATCCCTGGAGGATACATGGCTCCGGACGATATGCAGACCGCAGTCTCCAAGGTATGCGGCAATTGCGACATAGTGGTTGCCTGCCATCACGGATACCAGGAATCCATGATAGAGCCTCTCTGCAAGGCCGCCGACGCCAAGGCCTACGTTGCTATGACCAGGGAATACTGGCACCCTTCCGGGGCTGCGGTAGACAATATGTGCGATCCCGAACTTCATACGGGAGATCCGAAGATATTCTGCACCTGGCTGCTGCAGAGCCAGAAAGACAACTTCCGCGAACTCGGGGTGCTGGATCACTTCGCTCCGGCAGGACACGTTGTCATCAAGGTCGGAGGCCACGGACGCTGGTTCCGGATACTGGTGCGCGATGCATCAAGCTCTGACGCCGGGGTCATCTACAAGACCGCAAAAATCCGGAGCTAGGAAAGTGAGGACCTCGCCGGTGGCGGGGTGGGTGAAGGTTATCGACTCCGCGTGAAGGTAGAGGCGGGAACCATCCGACTGCCCATAGAGGCGGTCACCCTTGATGGGGTGGGCCAGGCCCTTTGAATGGGCTGCGTGGACGCGCAACTGGTGCGTACGGCCAGTACGGGGATAAAAACGTATGTCAACCTCGCCGTTGGGGAGGAAGTCCAGGACTTCGTACTCCGTGACGGCGAGTTTTCCTGTTTCATAGTTGACCTCCTGCATAGGACGGTGGTCCCAGTCGGTAATGAGCGGCAGGGCAATAGTGCCCTTGCGCGGCAGGGTGAAAGGCCTGCCGTTTGCCACAAGACGCGCACGGTACACCTTGTGCACCTGGCGGGAGGCGAACTGGGCCTCCAGAGCGGATTTGCACTCCAGGTCCCTGGCATACACCATTATGCCCGACGTGTCCATATCCAGACGGTGGCAGCTGTGAACCTCGCCGTATATGGAACGAAGATGGTCCAGCAGATTGGCCGACTCCGTCCTGCCCGGGACAGAGAGCATTCCGGCAGGCTTGTCGACCACCAGAATATGGTCGTCGCAGTAGATGATTTGGGGCTCCTTTTCCACCAGGAAACCCTTGTCCAGCGGATTTGGCTCCACGTCCAGCCCCTGCATCATAAAAGTGAGGAGCGGCCCGCATTTGCCTGTGCAAGAGGGATAGAAACATCCTTGTTCGCGCACCTGACGCTTGCCCGGAGCCCCGTACCAGAACTCTCCCATAGCCAGCGGATGCATCCCGTTGCGGTATGCGTGCTCCAGAAGCTTGGGCGCGGCGCAGTCGCCGGTGCCGCCGGGAGGAACAAGGCCCCGCTCGGCAAAAATCTCCTTGACGCTGCGGGTGTTCCCGAGCGCGTTATGCACGACATAGCGCAGGAAAAGGTCCTCCTGGATGCGGCGGGAATCGTCGGCCGAGACGGCCGGAACCAGATTCTGGGTATCATAGATCGGAGGCACGAACCCGTCCACGTGGGAAAGTCCGCAGGCAAGCCCCGAAAAGGCATACAGCGGCCCACGGTCCGTGAGCAGGACTCCCATCATCTTGCCTTCCGCAAAAAGGGAATGCAGCGCCGGGTCGGAGTCTATCCTTTCAATCAAAGCGCGTGCCGCCTCCACTACTTTGGGGTGCGGCACGTAACAGAAAGGGTATGTGAACTTTCCGAATTCCGACATCAGATATATTTGAGGAGTTCCCTGTAGACTTTGTGGACAGGGAAGCCCATCACGTTGTAGAACGATCCTTCCAGGCGTTCAATGGCGACATATCCTATCCATTCCTGCACTCCGTATGCGCCGGCCTTGTCAAAGGGCCGGTATTTGTCTATGTAGTAGTCTATCTGGGAGTCGCTGAGTTCCAGGAAGGTCACCAGGGTGCTGTCCGTGAAGGTCTCTTCGCTGCTGCAGTCGCGTATGGTGACTGCCGTGAGGACTTCGTGTGTCCTGCCGGAAAGGGTGCGGAGCATCTCGACCGCCTGGGCGCGGCTGTGCGGTTTGCCCAGCACCTTGCCGTCCACGATGACCACGGTGTCTGCCGTTACAAGCACTTCGTCCGGCTGCAGGTCGCGGTGGAAACCGTGTGACTTGCCCTGCGACATCAGAACCGGGACTTCTGAGGGAATAGCCTCGGAATCAATGGTTTCAACAAAGTTGTTAAGGGTGTCTACACAGAACTCCAGGTCCAGCCCGCCCATAAGGTCGCGCCTGCGGGGGGAGCCGGAGCCCAGGATGATCCTCTTATGATTTGGTTCCATTGGCAAAGTCCGCAAGGTTGAACGTTCCCTTGGGCTCCGTGCCCAGGGAGATAGGGCCGAACTGGCTCTCGTACTTTCCTATGTTGTCCGCGATTGCGTTAAGGAGCCTCTTGGCGTGTTCGGGGTTCATCACTATGCGGCTTACGACCTCCGGCTTCGGAAGGCCCGGGAGCATCTCGGCGAAATCGATGATGAATTCGCTGTGGGAGTGGCTGATTATTGCCAGATTGGAGTAGTTTCCCTTGGCGATTTCCGGTTTGAGGTCGATGCTGATTTGTTTCTTTTCTTCGTTCTCCATATTTTTGATGTGAGTTTGTTATGCAAATATAGCGGATTTTTGCTTACTTTTGTAAGTTATGGAATTAAGTGCGAAATATAATCCTTCGGAAGTAGAGGACAAGTGGTATGCCTATTGGACAGAACACAAATGCTTTCATTCTGAACCTGACGGCAGAGAACCCTATACGATAGTGATTCCGCCAACTAACGTGACGGGAATACTTCATATGGGCCACGTGCTCAACAATACTCTCAATGACGTGCTCATACGCAAGGCGAGGATGGACGGCAAGAACGCCTGCTGGGTTCCGGGAACGGACCACGCCAGCATAGCCACCGAGAGCAAGGTTGTCGCCCGCCTGAAGGAGAAAGGCATACGCAAGGAGGACATAGGCCGCGAGGAGTTCCTTAAGTACGCTTGGGAGTGGAAGGAAGAGCACGGCGGAATAATCCTGCAGCAGCTGCGCAAGCTGGGGGCGTCCTGCGACTGGGACCGCACCCGTTTCACTATGGAGCCGGAGCTTACGGATGCCGTGATCGCGACTTTCTGCCATTTCTACAAGAAGGGCTGGATATACAGGGGAGTGCGTATGGTGAACTGGGATCCCGAGGCGCTGACCGCCGTTTCCGACGACGAGGTGATCCACAAGGATACGAAGAGCCATTTCTATCATCTGAAATATTATATAGCGGACGAAAACGGCCAGGCTACGGACAAGTACCTGGTGATTGCCACCACCCGTCCCGAGACCATTATGGCCGATGCCGCGATATGCGTGAACCCTGCCGACGAGAGGCATCACTGGCTGCGCGGCAAGAAGGTCATCATCCCTCTGATAAACAGGGCTATACCTGTGATCGAGGACGATTATGTCGAGATGGATTTCGGAACCGGCTGCCTTAAGGTTACGCCGGCGCACGACGCTCACGACTACGAGATTGGTCTGAGGCACAACCTGCCTGTGATGGATATCATAGATGACCACGGACGTCTGAACGAGAAGGCTCAGATTCTGGTGGGACAGGACAGGTTCGAGGCCCGCAAGAACATTGTGGGTATGCTGGAGGAGGCCGGAAACCTTGTGAAGGTGGAGGAGTATACATCTCCTGTAGGCTATTCCGAGAGGACCAATGCCGTGATAGAGCCAAAGCTGAGCGCGCAGTGGTTCCTTAAGATGGAGGACCTGGCGAAGAGCGCCCTGGACGCAGTCGAGAGCGGCCGCATAAAGTTCATACCGGACAAGTACCGCAATACATACCGTCATTGGATGGAGAACGCCCACGACTGGTGCATCAGCCGCCAGCTGTGGTGGGGACAGCGTATCCCTGCGTATTATCTGCCGGACGGACAGATAGTGGTGGAGGAGACTCCGGAGCTTGCGCTCAAGGCTGCGCAGGCCATAAATCCGGCTTTGACCGCCGCCGACCTGCGGCAGGACGAGGACGTTCTGGACACCTGGTTCAGCAGCTGGCTGTGGCCTATGAGCGTGTTCGACCCTCAGAGGCCGGGACACCCGGACCACAAGCCTAACAGGGATCTTTCCTATTATTATCCTACAAATGACCTTGTAACCGGTCCGGACATCATATTCTTCTGGGTTGCCAGGATGATAATGGCGGGCGGTGAGTTCATGGACGAGGTTCCTTTCCGCAACGTATACTTTACGGGCATCGTGCGCGACAAGATAGGCCGCAAGATGAGCAAGACTCTGGGCAACAGCCCTAATCCGCTGGACCTTATTGAAAAATACGGCGCGGATGCGGTGCGTCTGGGGATGCTGCTGTGCAGTTCGGCCGGCAACGACATACTTTATGACGAGTCCCAGATAGAGCAGGGACGCAATTTCTGCGGAAAGATATGGAATTCGTTCAGGCTCATCCAGGGATGGACCGTGGATGCCGGCGCCGCCCAGAGCGACGTTGCACGGGTTGCAGTGAAGTGGTTCGACAACCTGCTTTCCAAGACGGTGGCCACGGTGGAGGACCATTATTCCAAGTTCCGCATTTCCGATGCGCTGATGGCCATCTACAAGCTGTTCTGGGATGATTTCTGCTCGTGGTATCTGGAGCTCGTGAAGCCTGCCTACGGTGCCGGGATCGATGCCGTTACCTATAGGGCTACAAGGGATTTCTTCGAGAAGCTCATAAAGCTCGTGCATCCTATTATGCCGTTCATCACCGAGGAGCTGTGGCATGCTATGGACGAGTCCCGCCAGGGCAGGACCATAATGTTCGAGAGGACTCCGCAGGCATCGGCCTGGGACGAGGGCTTCCTGGCTGCGTTCGACGTGGCCCGCGACGCCATCAACAGCATACGCGGCATACGCGCGCAGAAGCAGATATCTCCGAAGGAGGCTCTGACCGTTGCGATAGACGGGGAGTTCCCTCGTGAACTGGTACCTGTGCTGTGCAAGGCGGCGAACATTTCCGAGGTGGTTGAAAGGGCCGAGGGCAACTGCGTTTCCTTCATAGCCGGAACGGTGAGGATGACCGTGCCTCTGGCCGGATTCGTGAATGCGGACGAGGAGAGGGCCAAGATCCTCTCGGAGCTCGAGCATCAGCGGAAATTCCTCGCGGGGGTTCGCGCGAAACTGGGAAATGCCAATTTCGTCTCTCACGCTCCGGAGGCCGTGGTTGCGGTCGAGAGGAAGAAGGAGTCCGATGCTCTGGCAAGAATAGAGGCTCTTGAGAATTCATTAGCAAGTTTATAATAACCAATTAAATACTAGTAATTATGTTGACTTATCCATTAGGTGTCGTAGGACCTTGGCAGATAGTAATTATCGCTTTCGTGATTCTTCTTTTGTTCGGCGGAAAGAAAATTCCTGAACTCATGAAGGGACTCGGAAAGGGTGTCAAGAGTTTCAAGCAGGGTATGGCCGAGGTCGAGAACGAGATCAAGGATGCTCAGATCGAGATCGAGAAGCCTGCCAAGAAAATCGATTCCGGCAAAACCGAGGAGTAGCATAGTATGAGTGGCGTTCAGAATCCTGGCGCTGAGATGAGCTTCTGGGACCATTTGGATGTCCTCAGGGGCTCTATCTTCAGGTCTGCCATAGCTATACTCCTGTTCGGGGTGGTAGCCTTCTGTTTCAAGCAGTTCCTGTTTGAAAAGATAATTCTTGCGCCGCTGCACGGTGAGTTTCTGACGTACAGGATAATGGGTATCCCGTTCGAGATGAATCTCATCAACATAGAAATAAGCACTCAATTCATGATTCACGTGAGGATGTCCTGTGCCGCCGGTCTGGTGGTGAGCTGTCCTTACATCATTTTCGAGATATGGAAGTTCATTGCGCCCGCCCTGTTCAAGAAAGAGAAGAGGGCGGTGAGCAAGGCGTTCATAATGTCGTCCGCGCTCTTCTACATTGGAGTGCTTGTGGGATATTATCTTGTGCTGCCTCTGTGTCTCAATTTCTTTGTGGACTATACGGTGAGCGACCAGGTGGTGAACAACATCACGCTTACGTCGTATATTTCCCTGTTCATGTCGCTGGTCATAGTGATAGGGGTGGTTTTCGAGTTCCCTATGGTGGTGATGGCGCTGTCCGTGATAGGACTGCTGGACAGGGGGATGCTCCGGAAGGGACGCAAGCTGGCCATTGTGGTGGTTCTGTGCATATCTGCCATCATTACGCCGGCGGATCCTATGTCCATGATAATTCTGGCCATTCCTCTGTACGCGTTGTTCGAGTTCTCGATTCTGATGTGCCGCAAGGAGCCTGTATGCTCCGACGACGAGGAAGATGAAGATGAGGACGGTGAGGAGGAAGGCAAGTAATGATTTCCATTGACGACGTAACTGTTGCTTATGGCGGTTTTGTCCTTCTGGACAAGATCAATTTCCATATTAGCGAGCAGGACAAGATAGGGCTGGTAGGGAAGAACGGGGCCGGAAAATCGACCATCCTCAAGCTTATCTGCGGTCTGCAGAACCCTACTTCCGGCCAGATAGACAAGCCCAATCACATTACGATAGGTTATCTTCCCCAGATTATGGAGCACCACAAGGGTGTGACCGTGATGGAGGAGACTATGACTGCGTTCGACGAGTACAGGGGCATGGAGCGGGAGGTGGAGAGGATTTCCGCGGAGCTGGCAGAACGCACTGATTATGAGTCGGAAGCATACATCGGCCTAATTGAACGCTTGAACGAACTTAACGACAAACTTGCGGTGAGCCACAGTGAGCCCCCGGAGGTTGCGGTGCGCAAGATCCTGCTGGGACTGGGGTTCCGGGACGAGGACTTCGGCCGCAATACCGAGACTTTCTCCCAGGGCTGGAACATGCGCATAGAGCTGGCGAAGATACTGCTGCGGCAGCCGGATATCCTGCTCCTGGACGAGCCTACCAACCATCTGGACATAGAGTCCATAGAGTGGTTCGAGGACTATCTGAAGTCCCGCAAATGCTCTGTGCTGCTGGTTTCCCACGACAGGAAGTTCCTTGACAACGTGACCAACAGGACGGTCGAGGTGATGCTGGGGCATATCCACGATTACAAGGTTCCTTATTCGAGGTATCTGGAGCTCCGCGCCGAGAGGCTTTCGCAGCAGACGGCGGCTTACGAGAACCAGCAGAAGATGATTGAGAAGACCGAGGATTTCATCCGCGCTTTCCGCTACAAGCCTACCAAGTCCAACCAGGTGCAGTCCAGGATTAAGGCTCTGGAGAAGCTGGACAGGATAGAGATAGACCAGACGGACAATGTGCGGCTTACGGTCAAGTTTCCGCCTGCGCAGAGGTCCGGGGACGTGGTTTACAAGGCTGTGGACCTTACTGTGGGGTATCCGCAGAAGGTGGTGTTCCGGGATGCCTGTGTGGAGGTGAAGAGGGGCGAGAAGGTGGCCTTTGTGGGGCGCAACGGCGAGGGCAAGACAACCCTTATGAGGGTGATAGCCTCGCAGTTGGAACCTATTAGCGGGGAATCTAAAGTAGGACATAATGTGAATCTGGGTTATTATGCTCAGAATCAAGAGGATGAACTGGACAAGAACGATACCGTATTCGGGACCTTGGACAGGATTGCAACCGGTGACATAAGGACCAGGTTGCGCGACCTGCTGGCGCAGTTCCTGTTCCGCGGGGAGGATATAGACAAGAAGGTGTCTGTACTTAGCGGAGGCGAGAGGGCGCGTCTGGGGATGGCCAAGCTGATGCTTCAGAACCATAATGTCCTGGCGCTGGACGAGCCTACCAATCATATGGACATCAAATCCAAGGAGATACTCAAGGAGGCCCTGCTGCAGTTTGACGGGACCCTGATTGTGGTGTCGCACGACCGTGATTTCCTGGACGGGCTGGTGGACAAGCTGTATGAGTTCAGGGATGGCCGTGTGCGGGAGCATATAGGTGGTGTCGCGGAGTTTTTGCAGAAGCGCAAGATCGAGAACCTCAGGGAATTGGAGCGTTCTGCTTCTACGGCTGCTGCAGGTGCACGGAAGCCGGAGGAGGCCGGTTCTGCAGCCGTTGCCGGCGAGGGTGGCAAGGGTGGCAGAGAAGGCAGGGACGGCAAGGGAGGCAGGGGCCAGGCGATGGATTATGCCCAGGCCAAGGCGCGCAGCCGCGAGGACCGCAAGAAGAAGGAGAGGATCAAGTGGCTGGAGGCCCAGATCGCAGGCGACGAGGCCAAGATGAAGGAAATCGAGGCAGTTCTGACGGCTCCGTCGGAATCTGACGATATAATGGAGCTTACCAGGTCTTATCTGGAGCTCAAGAGGGACCTTGACGCCCGTACGGACGAGTGGGGATCGCTCATAGATTAGTTTTGCCATGTTTGTATTTGACGCACATTGTGACGCTCCGTCCCAGATGCTGAGGCTGCGGGACTTTTCGCTGGACAATCATCACGCTCAGGTGGATTTTCCCAAGATGAAGCGCGGGGGAGTCTTTGCTTCTTTTTTCGCAAGTTATGTTCCGGCGGGGAAGGAGGAGCCTTTGGCGTATGCGAAGTCCCTGATTGGGGTTACAAAGCGTCAGGTGGCGGTAAATCCGGGGGTTGCAGCGCTCGCGTGTTCTAAAGCAGAGATTGAATCAAATTATAGCAACGGATTGATTTCCGTAGTGTTGGCCCTTGAGAACGGATCGCCGATAGGGGGTTCCTTCGAGGTTTTGAGGGAGTTTTATGATGCCGGAGTCAGATACGTGACTCTCACGCACAGCAGGGACAATCAGATATGTGATTCCTGTACCGGCTGCGGGACGTGGGGAGGTTTGAGTCCGTTTGGCAGGGAGCTCGTTCGCGAGATGAACAGGATTGGGATGCTGGTGGATCTGGCCCATTGCTCGAACGATACGGTGAAGGATGTGCTGGATATTACCGAGAAGCCGGTGGTTTTTACTCACGGCAGTTGTAGTTCCATTTGCGGTCACAGGCGCAATCTGCCTGATTATCTGATGCGTGGCATTGCCGAGACTGGGGGACTGGTAGGGATCAGTCTGTATCCTTGTTTTATTTCCGACGAGTTTGGTAGGATACTGGAGGAGTCGGGGCTGGAGGAGTTGTCTTATATCGAGGACCGTTTCATATCCGATCCTTCGAATGAGAAGTATCGCAGGGACTGGGAGGATCTGCAGGACAGGCTCGCAGGGTTGGAGCGTCCGGACGTGAGGGTGTATGCCGACCATATAGAGCATGCGGTCGAGGTCTGCGGGGTGGAGCATGTGGGGATAGGGACGGACTATGACGGGATAGAGGTTACGCCGTCCGGAATGGAGACTGTGGAGGGCTTGCCTAAAGTGTTCCTTGAGCTTGAACGAAGGGGTTATACGGACGGTGACCT
>JAKSKG010000043.1 GCA_024401805.1 Bacteroidales bacterium | reverse complement strand
TGGGGTATGACGAATTAATAGAGGTCGTCGAGGATGTAGGTGCGGAGCATGTCCAGGGCGGTGGCGGCGAAGCGCTGGATGTTGCGGATGCGGTCGTTGTGATATTCGAATTTCTTGGTGACCGTTCCGTGGGGGCCGCTTACGGCGATCCATACAGTCCCTTCCTTTTCGAAGTCGTCATTGCCCTCGGCCAGCCCTGTGGTAGCGACGGCATAGGTGGTTCCAAGCAGCTTGCGGACCCCGTCGGCCATCTGGGCGGCGACTCTGCCGCTTACAACTCCGTATTTGACGATATCCTTGTGCTTTACATTCAATAACTTCTCTTTAACCTCTATGGCATAAGAAGTTACCGAACCAACAAAGTATTCCGATGACCCGGATACGGAAGTGATCAGGTGCGCAATCTCGCCACCGGTACAGGATTCGGCCGCGCAAATGGTGAGGCCTTTCCCGCGCAGGAGCCGGCCTATCTCGGTCTGGAGGTTGCTGTCCGTCGTGGCGTATATCTTGTCTGAGAGTATCTTCTTGAGTTCTTCCGTCTTGCTGTCCAGCAGCTGTTCTGCCCTTTCCTGATCCATTCCGTAGCAGGACAGACGGAGCCTGACCCCGGTGAGGGTGTTTGGCAGGTATGCCAGGCGGATCTGCTGCGGCAGACTGTCTTCCCAGGGCTCGATGAGTTCGGACAGGGCCGATTCTGCCAATCCGTAAGTCATTATGTTCTTGTGATATATGCTATCCAAGATGTAGTGACTCTTTATGTCGTCGAGTATTTCCGGCAGGGCGGCAAGCGCTTCGTGGGGAACCCCTGGAAGGGAATATAGTGTTGCCGTATGTCCGAACTTGGCGGCATCAAAGCGGAATACCATGATGGGAGCTGTGCCGCGGCGGTTGGGGATGACTTCGCATCCGTCCGGAACCAGGGCCTGGTTCCGGTTGGCTTCCAGCCTGTCCAACCCGCGGGATTGCAGTATGCTGTGGATTATGGCGGACTGTTCCTGGTTGATGACGTATCCGCGGGAGCCGAAAAGTTCCCGCAGCGCGTCTTTGGTGATATCATCTTTGGTTGGACCAAGACCTCCGGTAAGGATGACTATATCGTTGTTTTTGAGCGCTTTGCGTGATTCGGATATAATGGCGTCACGGTCGTCGGCAATCGATGACATTGAGCTGCACCTGACACCTATGCTGCCTAGCGAGCGGGATATGGCGGAGGAGTTGGTGTCTACGATCTGACCTATGAGTATCTCGTCCCCGATGGTGATTATGGATGCGGTGATCATACTCTGTTAAGATGTTTGTATATCCTGGAGGCTATTGACGGGCCGGTTTTCATGAGTCCGTCCGTGATTTCGATGAGGTCGGCGCCCGAGTCTATGAATTCTTTTGCGGATTCGGGCGTTTTTATGCCGCCGTAGCCTATGATAGGGAGTCTGTTGCCAACCACGGAGCGGACGTAGTTTACAGAGGCTTTTCCGGCCGTTACAATGCCGTCTACGCCGTTGAGCTGGCAGTATGAGAGTATGTTGTCCAGTTCGCTCTGCGGAAGGTCGTGAGTGATACGCAGAAGAATGGGTTTGTACTGGTCGTATGTGAGCCTTATGTCCAGAATGGAGTTCAGGGTGTCTATTATGTCGTCGTCCGGTATGTCGAAGCTGAACATGTCTGCAAAGTCATACGATAGCGAGAAGGTCCTGCAATGGTCATTGTTGATGCAGAGCGATATCACGGAGTCCGCCTTTTTTGACTGCAGGCGGTTGATAATGGTTTTAACGTTGCTTGAATTGACAGGTCCTAAAGTAATGAAACTGAATCCAAAATCTGATAGAACACTGAAGAACTGTCCGTCCCGGTCAACTCCGGGACCGAGCCCTATGCTGTTCTTGAAGAGTATGTTGTTGAACAGTTCCCGGCTTCCGGAAGACATCTTGTTTCCGGTAAACAGCCTTATGATGTGGCGGGAGAACGGCATGCTGCTGAGCGCACGCAGTTTCCAGCGGTTGATGACCTGCTTGTACATATTACAAATATAGCAAAAACAGGGAAAAGGCGGTCATTTGAGCTCTTGGAATGTACCGTCCGAGTAGAAGGCTATGATTTTCTCGATGAATCTACCTGCGGGCCGGACAGGGGAGACAGGGGCTTCTTCTTCTCCTTCTTCAAAAGGAATGAATTGCTGGGGGTCTTCTGTTTCTGACGGCTGTGCTTGCTGCACAGGTTCGAACAGGGTAGTTGGAACGTTGGCTTCTTTGTACATTTTGCCTTTACCCATTATGAGCCAGTCAAGGTTCAGGGAAGGGTAGGTGCGGGACATGCTTTCAATGAAATCGAAGCCGGGTTTGTTCCTTCCGGACAGAATGTGGGAGACGCTGGCTCTTGCAACGCCCAGTTTGTCCGCAAACTGTGATTGGCTGATGTTTTCTGCAGAAAGAAACTGCTGTAATCTCTGTTCCATAACCTGTATATATTTGTATATGTGGATGTACAAATGTAATCAAATTTTATGAAGCGGACAAGGGTAATTGATTGTGACATTTGTTAACAGGTATATGCAACAGAGTGAATTACGGTTGAAATTTAAATCAGATGATATATGTTAAATAGCTGGGTTTCGGAGTGTTATCCTATAGTATTATTTGTAAATAGGCTTATTTCGGGGCTTTTTGGGCGGATTTGCCAAATACAACTATGACCTTACTATAGTATTAAATATGTAAAACGCTGATTTTGAGCAGATTTGACAACTAAATTCCTATCCATAATTTTTGCTTATTTCACAAAATTGACACGGCTGCAAAATCTGTAAAAACAGGGGCGAAATTCACAGATGTTTTATACGAGTTTACAAATGTATTTACAAATGTTAACGGGACAATGCGGATTTATTATGCGTTCCGCAGAATCGGATTTGCGTATATGTGGAGAAGAATATCGCGCAATTCTGCCCTATCGATCTCTTTTGACATTACAGTATCAAGCTTACGCTCGATATAGTCTTTGAAATTTTGAATTTCTTCTGCACTTCGGACATTAGATAAGTCCGAATTATTGCCGTCAAGCAATGCGGCTGCGATGCGGTTGGTATTCCAGATGGCGTATGAACCGTTGATTTTGGCGTCTATGGCGGTGCAGAGACTCTTGTAGCGTAAGTTTCCTTTGAGCCCTGCTGCGGTCTCGATATAGCTTTGGCTCAGTGGCTCGCAGAAGTGGATATGAACCTTTCCTTTATATTGTCTGATACCTGTCAGGATACTGTTCAGGTCTTCTCCTTTCTTTTTGGTATAGGTTCCCCGGTGTTTTCTTATATACAGTTCACGTGCGCGCAGTGCATCGCAGGACTCATATTCATAGGAAATGGACATAGGCACTACCGGAAGTTCCATCCAATTGTCTGTGAACGATTTGTCACCGCTCATATCAAGCATCTTCAGAACTGCCTGCTCGGTGGCGTCAAGGCTGTCTTTGGCGCGGCCTTCCCTCTGGGCGATCCATACCGGGATGGCATCGGAGCACACGCTTTTACGGATGTATGCGGACAATACTTTCGAGCTTTCAAGTATGCCTCGGGCCGGAAGGCCTCGCATCACCTTTATCATCCGATTGGAGCGCATCAGGTTCCTGACGTATCCGACCGAGAGCAGGTTGCTGCCGACGCAGAGCTCCGTAAGGGGCATTCCGGCGGAGAACAGGGCATATTCGAGGATGGACGGGTCCATCACTATGTCCCTATGGTTGGATATGACAACGTAGCCGCCATTGATGCTCTTGAGGTTTTCTATTCCGCTGATTTCCAGTCCGTCGGATGTCTGGTCCAGGATGGATTTTATGCTTTGTGCCATAACGTTTTCCTGGAAGTGAGCAACGCCTTCCACCTTGAGCAGAAGACCTGTGAGGTAGAATGGTGACTTGTCTGGAAATAGGAAACGCGATACTTTGAGTGTCAGTGGATTGAGCGCTGCTTTATGAAGCGCTCGTTTAGCCTCTTGATCGTTGTATGGGCGTATGTCGTCAAATGTTATCATTGCTTCTGAAAAGAAGTGAGCTGTCTCCGTAGCTCAGGAATCTGAAGTCGTTTCGCAGAGCGTAGTTGTAGATGGTTTTCCAGTCGGAGTTCACGAAGGCCGAGATGAGCAGCAGCAGGGTGCTCTGAGGCTGGTGGAAGTTGGTGACCAGCATATCGACTACTCTGAACCGGAACCCGGGGACTATGATTATTCTGGTCTCGACTGTCAGGTTGTCCAGATTGTGAGATTGAAGGTAGTCGATGATTGCGTCAAGAGACTCTTTCATTGTGTATTGGTAGTCTCTTGTGTATGGATCCCATTGGTCTATGTCTTCCGGCTGGCCGTTTTCTATGCATTTTACACCTGCGTAGTATATTGACTCGAGAGTCCTGACTGATGTGGTGCCTACTGCGATGATCTTTTTGTCTGTGTCCCGCAGGAGTTTAAGGAAGCCGATGCTTACCGTGAACGGTTCTCTGTGCATAGGATGGCCGGCGATGCTTTCGCTTTTTACCGGAAGGAAGGTGCCTGCTCCTACGTGAAGGCAAACGTTTTCTGTGTCAATGCCTTTATCCTTGATTTGCTGAAGTACTGCTTCAGTGAAGTGAAGTCCTGCCGTAGGGGCCGCAACTGAGCCTCTGATGTGTGCGTAGAGGGTCTGGTAGCGTTCCAGGTCTATGCTTTCCGTCTCTCTGTTAAGGTATGGCGGGATAGGTATCTGGCCGCAAAGTTCCAATATGTCGGAGAAGCAGGCGTCGCCGGTCCAGGTGAATTCCACGTCGCAGGTTCTGGTGTGCCTTTCCACCAGCCTGGCGCAGAGATTGAATTTTGTCAGGTCTGTACGGTGGCCTTCAGGGATATCGTATGAAAGGATGTCGTCTTTCCAGCGTTTTCCGTTGCCGATGATGCATTTCCAGACGCATCGGCCTGTGCTGGAGAAGGATATGTTATAATCTATGGGATCTACCGGTTTAAGGCAGAAAATCTCTATTCTGGCGCCTGATTCGCGTTTGAAGTGTAGTCTGGCCGGAACGACTTTGGTGTCGTTGAATACCATTATGCTGTTTTCCGGAAGAAGGGACGGCAGTTCGCGGAAGATTTTCTCGGATACTTGTCCGTTGCGGTAGATGAGGAGTTTTGACGAGTCGCGTTCCGGCAGAGGGTATTTTGCTATCCTGCTGTCCGGAAGGTTGTAGTCGAAATCCGCTATTTTGATGTCTGGTATCATATAGGTCACTCTTGTTATTTCATCATTCCAAAGGAACAAATATAGCAAAAAATAGCCTATCTTAGTGGAGTATGAAGATAGGAATACTGGCCGCAATGGATTGCGAAGCTGCCAAGATGCTTGAAGCTTTGCCTGAGATAGAGAATGTCAAATTATTGACTGTTACCTCTGGAATGGGAAAGGTTAATGCTGCTATGGCGGCTACAGAGATGATTCTGCGCGAGTCTCCCGACTATATGATAAGTGCCGGTTGCGCCGGGGCGATGGAGGGTTCCCCTCTGCGTCAGGGGGATATCATTGCCGCGGAGAAGGTGGCGTTTCACGATGTCTGGTGCGGCGGGGAAGTCGGTGCCGGTGTGATGCAGGGGCAGCCTAGGTTCTTCGAGGCCAATCCCGTGATGCTGGCGGCAGCGGTTTCTTCGGGCGAGGTCTGCAGCGGGCTCCTGGTATGCGGGGACCAATTCTACATAGGCCCGGAAGAAGAACACCGCATCCTGTCCCTTTATCCCGATGCGCTGGCCGCCGACATGGAGTCAGCTGCCATTGCGCAGGTCTGCCGTCGCTTTGGGATTCCTTTCCTGAGCCTGAGGGTCATCAGTGATGTCCACACCTCGGCAGAAGCCCAGAAAGACAGCTACAGAAACTTCTGGGACCGGGACCTCTCCCATTACGTCAATATCCTCTCTGAAACCATTGAGGTCTTGAACGGTTATTTTTCCGAGTAGTATTTGGGCCAGCAGGCCTGGAGGTAGGCTTTGAGGGTGTCCTCGTGCCTGTTGGGCTGGGGCTCGTAGAATACTGTGCCTTCCATTCCGCGAGGCAGGAATTCCAGATCCACGAAGTGTCCCGGGTAGTCGTGGGCGTATTTGTATCCGTCCGAGTAGCCGAGGTCTTTCATCAGGGAGGTGGGGGCGTTCCTGAGGTACAGCGGAACTGCCATCCCGGGGTTGTTCCTGTCGAATTCAAGGGCCCTTTCGATTGCCATATAGGAGCCGTTGCTCTTGGGCGAGGAGGCCAGGTAGACGGTACATTCAGCTAAAGGAATCCTTGCTTCCGGCATACCTATCTGATTGACAACCTGGAAGGTGGCATTGGCAAGAAGCAGGGCGTTGGGATTGGCCAGCCCTACGTCTTCCGATGCGCTGAGGCATAACCTGCGGGCTATGAACAGAGGGTCTTCTCCGCCGTTGAGCATCCTTCCCAGGTAATAGACGGCTGCGTTGGGGTCGGATCCGCGTATGCTCTTGATGAAGGCGGAGATTATGTCGTAGTGCATTTCGCCGTCTTTGTCGTAGGTCGCTATGTTCTGTTGCAGGCATTCCGTGACGGTGTCGTTGTCTATGACGACCTTGCCGGATGATGCGCAGTTGTCAACTACAATTTCAAGAATATTAAGCAGTTTGCGTGCGTCACCTCCACTATGGCGGAAGATGGCTTCCGTTTCCTTGACTTCTATTTCAAGGTCTTTGAGCACGGTGTCCGTAGCTATGGCGCGGTCCAGCAGGCTCTGCAGGTCTTCCGGTTCCAGGGACTTGAGCACGAACACCTGGCAGCGTGAGAGCAGAGGGGTGATGACCTCGAAGGAGGGGTTTTCGGTGGTTGCGCCTATCAGAACTATGGTTCCGGACTCTACTGCGCCCAGAAGGGCATCCTGCTGGGCCTTGTTGAAGCGGTGAATCTCGTCTATGAACAGAATCGGGGCTGCAGCTGCGCTGAAAAGTGATTTGGATTTGGCCTTGTCTATCACGTCACGCACGTCCTTGACCCCGGAACTGATTGCGGAGAGGGTGTAGAAGTCCCTGTCCAGGGTCTTTGCTATGATCCTTGCGAGTGTGGTCTTGCCTACGCCCGGAGGCCCCCATAAAATGAAGGAGGAAATGTTGCCGCTTTCTATCATATTACGCAGAATACAACCCGGTCCAACCAGGTGTTTCTGCCCTGCGTAGTCCGAGAGGCCGGATGGCCTCATTCTTTCAGGAAGTGGTGGTAATGACTTGAACTCCAAAATATGAAACAATTATGTTAAACTATGTAACTATTTTGTTACTTTTTGCCTTCTTCCGTTGCCTTGGGCTTCCGGAATCGGGTTTTGACGCATATCTGCGCCGTTTTTCTCTGCTAATTTAGGAAAAAATACTTAATTTAGCGATATGAACAGATTTGCTTTGGTTTTTGTGCTTCTGCTTGCCGTCCCTGCGGGGCTTGGCGCGCAGGGGCCAAACTGGGGCCTGTTCAATTCCCCTAAGGGGTTCGGGGTGTCGGCCGAGTCACCGGTGAAAGGCGGTACTTTCAATTCCTTCGACCTTTATGCGGATATCTATGGCCTGCCCAACGGGCGCGCGTCTTCGTACCCCGGGGTGCGTATCCAGGCTCTGCACAATATGGTCCTCAGGAGTTACGACAAGCCCGGGAGGTCGTCATTCGTCTATGCCGGGTTCGGCGCTGCGGCAGGGTATGTCCGCGACTTCGAGTCTTTCTCCTGGTGGAACAGCGGACCTGCCTATCTGATAATGAATATGGGCGGCATAGTATGTATTTCCGGCGCTTTTGGGGTTAGGTGTGATTTTGCAGATGTCACCCTGGATCTGGGGCTACAGGCCGATGCCGGTTTTTATATACGCCGTCACGAGTCGCACGGGAACCTGATGTTCGAGCTCTACAGGAACGGCCTTTACAACAGCCTCTACCCTCAGCTTAGGATACTTTGGAATATGTCTGGCGGGGGATCTTCCGGGGGACACCGCGGGCAAGTCTCTCCTTTCGATTTCGGAGTGGAGTGGGGGTCCAACGTGATGTTTTATTCCGTTATCAACAGGAATTATGTCGGAAGGTACGGTGAGAGGGTGGACGATTCTTCGCGTGGCTTCGCGTTTTACGCCAATGGAGCCGTGCGGTTGTATGCTGGAGTCTATGCCGGGGAGAAGCTGCGGTTCGACCTTGGGGCGGGCTATGCCGGCATTGCCGATTCCAGAAGGGTCGTTCCCGTTACGGCGAGGATGAATTTCCTTCCGAGGGGCCGGTTCCGCGACGGGGCTGTTGTCTTTGTCGATGCCGGAGCCTCTTTGAGCACTGTGGACAGGTGGCAGGCGGGGCTGCTTGCATCGGCCGGGGCCGGGTACAGGAAATGCCTCTCGTCCGGGGCGGGACTGTCTCTGCTTGCGAATCTGAGGTATGCGCAGGACCGTCCGGGAATCTTCAGCCCGGATCTGGGAACATATGTTCCGGCAGGGGATATCAGGAACAATGCGGCCGGGTATCTGTCGGCCGGAATTACATTATCGGTGGATATTATCCGATGATTATCAGGTTGATGAAGTATCCTATCTCCACCATCAGCATAAGTATTCCGTCGTAGCGGCCTATCTTGTTGTTGCGTCCGGTGAAGGCCGACATAAGTATCAGAAGCGAGCTGAGCATAAGGACTATTATGTCCGTGTGGTTGATGGCGCTGCAGTCGATAGGGTTGATTACCGCGGATATTCCCAGTATGAGCAGTATGTTGAATACGTTGGAGCCCAGTATGTTTCCGAGTGCCAGCTGATCCTTGTGTTTGGCGCAGGCTATGAGGCAGGTGACAAGTTCCGGGAGGGAAGTGCCTCCGGCGAGCAGGGTTATGGCTATGAACTTTTCCGATACCCCTATGGATCGGGCAATGGACACGGAGGAGTCTACGAAGACCTTGCCCCCGAGTATGAGGGCTGTGAGCCCTGCGATTGTCCAGAGTATCGCCGCCGTTGTGCCCATGGCTTTTTCCGAGGATTGTTCCGTACTCTGTCCTGTCTTGAAACACAATACCATATACCCGGCGAACAGAAGCAGAAATACAAGTCCCGCGACGCGTGATACGGTGCCGTAAAGAATGAGCGCGCAGAGCAAGGCGGTGACAGCGATGGCTACCGGTATGTCTGTCTTTTTGTTCTGGCTGCTTATGGCAATAGGGGAGATCACGGCGGTGATTCCGAGTATGAGCAGGGTGTTGAATATGTTGGAGCCTATCACGTTCCCCAGCGATACGGCCGAGAGACCCTCGAGTGCTCCTGTGACGCTTACTACGAGTTCCGGGCAGGAGGTTCCGAATCCGACTATGGTGAGACCTATCACGAAATCACTGATTCCGGCCTTTTTTGCTATGGCGGATGCCCCGTCCACCAGCTTGTCCGCACCGATTACGACCAGTGCCAGGGATACGATGAGTTTGATTATGGTGAGTATCATACAAGGCAAATTTAGTCAAATTAACTATATTTGCAGTCTATGTCACGCAATAAGTTGGATATTGTGCTCGAGGATCTTGTAATCGAGTCGGTCGCCGCCGAGGGGAAGGCTGTCGCCCATACCGCCGAGGGGCAGGTTGTCTTTGTCGAATTCGCAGTTCCGGGGGATGTCGTGGATGTGCGCGTAACCCGCAAGAAGAAGGCTTTTATGGAGGGCCGCATAGTTGCCCTTAAGAAGGCTTCCGACCAGAGGCTGGAGCCTTTCTGCAAGCATTTCGGCGTATGCGGAGGGTGCAAGTGGCAGCCTCTGCCGTATGATATACAGCTGGCCGCAAAGCAGAGGCAGGTATATGACCAGCTGGTGAGGATAGGGCATCTGGAGGTGCCGGAGTTCCAGCCTATACTGGGATCGGACAAAACCGTGTATTATAGGAACAAACTCGAGTTCACTTTCTCGGACAAGCGCTGGATCCTTGCTGGAGAAGACCCTCAGTCTCTTTCTGATACTCAGAAACTTGGCCTTGGATTCCACGTGGGCAAGTTCTTTGACAAGGTACTTGATATCGAGAAGTGCTACCTGCAGGAGGAGCCGTCCAATGCGATAAGGCTTTTCATCAAGAAGTATGCGGTAGACAATGGTCTGGAGTTTTATAACCTGCGGGAGAACCGCGGGCTTATGCGCAATATGTTTGTCCGTACCACCCAGGACGGGCAGGTTATGGTGATAGTATGCTTTGCCAGGGAGTCGGAATGGATACCGAGGCTGCTGGACGCCGTCTCTGAAGCGTTCCCTGAGGTTACATCCCTTTACTATGTCATCAACAGCAAGTTGAATGACAGCATGGATGGGGTGGAGTGCATCCATTACAAGGGTGACGAGGCTATATACGAGACTATGGAGGGCCTGCGTTTCAAGATTGGCCCTAAGTCTTTCTACCAGACAAATGCGGGGCAGGCCTACAAGCTGTACAAGGTTGCCAGGGAGTTTGCGTCCCTGACCGGCGGCGAGGTCGTATATGACCTTTATACCGGAACCGGCACCATCGCCCAGTTCGTGAGCGCGAAGGCTTCCAAGGTGATAGGAATCGAGTATGTTCCCGAGGCCATTGCCGATGCCCGCATCAATGCGGCAGGGAACGGAATCACCAACTGCGAGTTCTTTGCGGGGGATATGAAGGATGTCCTTACATCGGCATTCATTCAGGAGCACGGCAGTCCGGACGTGATGATAGTGGATCCTCCGAGGGCGGGAATGCATCCCGACGTTGTGAAGGTGATTCTGGACGCGGCGCCGGAGCGCATAGTCTATGTAAGCTGTAATCCGGCATCTCAGGCGAGGGATTGTGAAATGCTCGCGCAGAGTTACCGGATTACAAGAGTGCAGCCTGTGGACATGTTTCCGCACACGCAGCACGTAGAGAATGTCTGTCTGCTAGAAAAGATAGCCTAGGTTCACGTAG
>JAKSKG010000042.1 GCA_024401805.1 Bacteroidales bacterium | reverse complement strand
CCGGAATTATTATCAATAATGAATATTTATGCATATATTTGCATATTATTTGTATATTATGAGTAACAAATTAAACAGGAAGAAGGTCATAGGGGACATAATCAAGTCCGGGACCATCCATACTCAGGATGAGTTGCAGCAGAAGCTCGCCTCGATGGGGATATCTGCAACCCAAGCTACTCTGTCCAGGGATATCAAGGAATTGGGAGCCGTAAAGGTGATAGGCGGCGACGGTGAACAGCAATACCGCCTGTCGGGAACTCCCGTTGTCAAAAGTCACCTGAATGTGGACGGGATAGAAGTCTCCGGGCAGATATGTGTACTGCACTCCCAGCCGGGCTTTGCGTCGGCAATAGCGTCCGTCGTGGATGGTGCTCATATCCAGGGGGTTATGGGTACGATTGCAGGAGATGACACTGTGCTTGTTATGCTTCGCGCAGACTCCGACCAGAGCCTCATCACACGCTCTTTCAAGCAGATGTTCAATATCTCCGACGTTACGGTAAGGGTTGCGGAGCCGTCCGACATCAGGTTCGCCAATGACATAGTCAATGAAATCTATATCTCCTCTCAGGAGCGCAAGACCGGCATTGCACGCAGGACTCCGGAATACATAAGCGAGAAAATCCTTGCCGGGAAGTCTGTCATTGCCGTCAGTGACAACGACGAGTTTGCCGGTTTCTCATACATCGAGTCCTGGGGAGGCAAGACCTATGTGGCGAATTCCGGCCTTATCGTGGCTCACAAGTTCCGTGGAATGGGAATCTCGAAGAGAATCAAGGAGCAGACCTTCCTGCTTTCAAGAACCCTGTTCCCGGATGCCAAGATATTCTCTATCACTACCGGTGCGGCTGTGATGAAGATGAACTATCAGTTCGGATTCCGGCCTGTTCCGTTCTCGGAACTTACCGACGACCCCGAATTCTGGAAAGGCTGCGAAGGATGCCGCCATTTTGATATTCTCAAGAGCCACGACTACAAGATGTGCATCTGTACCGGACTCCTGTATGACCCTAAAGAAAAATGATTATGAGCAAAAAGAAAGTGGTAGTCGCATACAGCGGCGGACTTGATACTTCATATACGGTAATGTATCTCGCCAGGGAAAAGGGATACGAAGTCTATGCGGCCTGTGCCAACACCGGTGGATTCAGCGCGGAGCAGCTCAAGACCAACGAGGAAAACGCCTACAAGTTGGGAGCGGCCAGCTACGTGACACTGGACGTGACGGAGGAGTATTATGAGAAGAGCCTCAAATATATGGTATTCGGCAACGTGCTCCGCAATGGAACGTATCCGATATCAGTATCATCCGAGCGCATCTTCCAGGGAATTGCCATAGCCCGCTATGCCAAGGAGATAGGAGCCGATGCCATTGCTCACGGCAGTACCGGAGCGGGCAACGACCAGGTCCGCTTCGATATGACTTTCCTCGTGATGTGCCCGGACATGGAAATCATCACACTGACCCGTGACGGCAACCTCAGCCGCAAGGAGGAAGTAGACTACCTCAATGCAGGAGGCTTTACTGCGGATTTCGCGAAGCTCAAATATTCATACAACGTCGGAATCTGGGGTACCTCCATCTGCGGAGGAGAGATACTCGACAGCAGGCAGGGTCTTCCGGAGAGCGCATTCCTCAAGCATCCCGTCAAGACGGGCGAGGAGGAAGTGAGCCTGGGATTCGTCCACGGTGAAATCGATTCCGTGAACGGTGTGCACTATGACGACAAGATCGCCGCAATCCAGGCGGTCGAGCAGATCGGAGCTGCCTGGGGTGTAGGACGCGACATCCACGTCGGGGATACGATAATAGGTATCAAGGGGCGCGTAGGCTTCGAAGCTGCCGCACCTATGATGATAATTGCCGCCCACAAGCTTCTGGAAAAGTTCACCCTCAGCAAATGGCAGCAGTATTGGAAAGAGCAGGTCGGAAACTGGTACGGGATGTTCCTGCACGAAAGCCAGTATCTGGAACCGGTGATGCGCGACATAGAGGCTATGCTGGAAAGCAGCCAGCGCAACGTCAACGGAACCGTTACCCTGAAACTTCGTCCGTACTGCTTCGAGACTGTAGGAGTCGATTCCAAGGACGACCTTGTGAAAAACAAACTCGGGGAATACGGTGAGGGAGCCAAAGGCTGGACCTCCGACGAGGCCAAGGGCTTCATCAAGGTCAGCTCGACCCCGTTGCGCGCATATTATCTCAATCATCCGGAGGAACTGGCCGATGATTAGGGTAGGTATTGCCGGAGCCGCCGGATATACTGCGGGCGAGCTTATCAGGATTCTTGTGAATCATCCGGAAGCGGAAATTGTTTTTGCCCAGTCCCAGAGCAATGCAGGCAATCCGGTGACGGAGGTGCATCAGGGATTGCTGGGAGATACCGACCTGCATTTCTGCGAAGACGTGGATCTGGATGCCATAGACGTGCTGTTCCTCTGCGGAGCCCACGGAAAGAGTTCCTCTTTTTGGGAAGAGCACAGGATGCCCGGAAGCCTCAAGGTCATAGACCTGGCCCAGGATTTCCGGGACGAGAGCTGCGGATATGTGTACGGTCTTCCGGAGTGGCAGGCCCCACGCATACGTACTGCATCCAGGATTGCCAATCCGGGATGCTTTGCCACTGCAATCCAGTTGTCCCTGCTGCCACTGGCTGCTGCGGGTCTGCTGACCCGCGAAGTCGGCGTTACGGCGGTGACGGGAAGTACCGGGGCGGGAGTAAAGCCGTCTGCAACCACACACTTCAGTTGGAGAACGGACAATATCTCGGCCTACAAGGTGCTGGAGCACCAGCATCTGTTGGAAATAAGGCGAAATCTAGGCATAGTGTCCGGAGCCGCCGGCGAGCCGCAGATAAACTTCATCCCTATGAGAGGGGACTTTGCAAGAGGGATCTTCGCTACCTCCTGCCTTGATTGCGACAAGGATGAAAGGGAGGTCGTGGAACTGTATGAAGAATATTACAGGGATGCCGCTTTCACCTTTGTGTCCGGATCTCCTGTGGATCTGAAACAGGTTGTCAATACCAACAAGTGCATACTTCACGTGGAGAAACACGCAGGGAAGATTGTGGTGACAGGCGTGATCGACAACCTTCTGAAGGGAGCCAGCGGACAGGCCGTCCAGAATATGAACCTGATGTCCGGCCTGCCACAGGACTGCGGATTGAGGCTCAAGGCATCTGCATTTTAGATTGTTATGGAACTTTTTGACGTATACTCTCTTTTCGATGTCACTCCGGTCAGGGCGCAGGGTTGCCGTGTCTGGGATGACAAAGGCACGGAATATCTGGACCTTTACGGGGGACATGCCGTGATATCGGTCGGGCACTCCCATCCGGATTATGTAAAGGCGCTGACTTCCCAGCTGGGAAAAATAGGTTTCTATTCCAACAGCGTGCAGAACCCTCTGCAACAGCAGCTTGCCCATGAACTGGGAGAGGCTTCCGGTTATCCGGACTACAGCCTTTTCCTGGACAATTCCGGTGCCGAATCCAATGAAAACGCTGCAAAGCTCGCTTCTTTCCATACCGGCAAGGACCGCATCATAGCCTTCCGCAAGAGTTTCCACGGCCGCACCTCGGGAGCGGTAGCCCTTACGGACAACCCTGCGATAGTCTCTCCTTTCAACGCTAACCACAAGGTCACTTTCTGCGGCTTGGGAGATGTCGCTGCGGTCGAGTCCGCCCTCAAGGGAGGTGACGTTGCTGCCGTAATCATAGAGGGCATCCAGGGATGCGGAGGAATCAACCTGCCGTCGGATGACTTCCTCCGGCAATTGAGGAGCCTGTGTGACAAGTATGGCGCGTGCCTCATCCTGGACGAGGTCCAGAGCGGTTATGGCCGCACCGGAAAGTTCTTCGCCCATCAGTGGGCGGGAATCCGTCCGGACATAATCACAATGGGCAAGGGCATAGCGAACGGTTTCCCTTGCGGAGGCATCCTGGTTTCCCCGAAGTTCAAGGCTGTCAAGGGAATGCTCGGCACCACCTTCGGAGGCAATTACCTGGCGATGGCGGGAGCGATTGCCGTTCTGGACATCATCAGGCGCGAGAACCTGATAGAGAATGCCCTTAAGGTAGGGGAATACATCAAGAACAACATTCCGGCAAGTCCCGTCATCAGGGAAGTGCGCGGACGCGGTCTTATGCTGGGCATAGAGTTCAATACGGAGGTGGCTCCGATACGCAAGGCTCTGCTTTTCGAAGACCATATATTTACCGGAGTTGCAGGAAAGAATATGATAAGGCTTCTGGCTCCTCTCTGCCTGTCTTTTGACGAGGCGGACGAGTTCCTTGAAGCATTTGGCAAAAGAATATGAAAACTTTTTTCAACGTTGGGGACATAGGCGATCTGGACACCGCTCTCGAAGAAGCGAAGCAGGTCAAGGCTACACCGTATGCCTGGAAAAAACTCGGAGAAAACCGTACCATAATGCTGGTGTTCTTCAACAGCAGCCTCAGAACCCGCCTGAGCAGCCAGAAGGCCGCCCTGAACCTGGGTATGAACCCTATTGTGCTTAACATAGGCCAGGACAGCTGGAAGCTGGAAACTCAGATGGGTGTTGTGATGGACGGTGACAAGAGCGAGCATCTGAAAGAGGCCATTCCCGTTATGACAAGTTACTGCGACATCATTGGTGTGCGCAGTTTCGCAGGACTCTCGGACCGTGAATACGACTATAACGAAACGGTTCTCAAGCAGTTCGTAGAGTATGGGGGCAAGCCTGTAATAAGCCTTGAATCCGCCACGGTTCATCCTTGCCAGGCGTTCGCCGACCTAATAACCATAGAAGAATATCGCCGCAAGCGCCGTCCGAAGGTTGTTCTTACCTGGGCTCCGCATCCGAAGGCCCTTCCTCAGGCTGTGCCGGATTCCTTTGCCCAATGGATGAATGCAGCGGATGTCGAGTTTGTGATAACTCATCCCCACGGGTATGAACTGGACCCGGCGTTTGCCGGTTCCGCCAGGGTGGAATATGACCAGATGAAGGCCCTCGAGGGTGCCGACTTCGTATATGCCAAGAACTGGAGCTGTCCCGGGGTTACGAATCCGTCACAGTATGGCAAGATATTGTCAATGGATATGGGATGGACCGTCGACGACGCGCATATGGCGGTTACGGACAATGCATATTTCATGCACTGCCTGCCGGTACGCCGCAATATGATTGTATCCGATTCTGTGATAGACGCGCCTACCAGCCTGGTGATTCCGGAGGCGGCAAACAGGGTCGTGTCCGCCCAGGTCGTTATGAAAAGAATGCTTGAAAGCCTATGAAAAAGACTCTGAATATCGTAAAGGTCGGGGGCCAGGTGGTCGAGGACGATTCCAGTCTGAACCTGCTCCTGGACGCATTCTGCAGAATACAGGGGAACAAGATCCTTGTTACCGGAGGAGGTCGTGTCGCCACCGGCATTGCTTCCGAACTCGGGATAGAGAGCCGTATGCTCAACGGCCGCAGAATCACTGACGAGCCTATGCTGCGTGTGGTGACCATGGTATATGCCGGCCTTGTGAACAAGAATGTCGTGGCTGAATTACAGGCCCGCGGGGTCAATGCCATAGGGCTTTGCGGAGCGGATATGGACGTGATACACAGTGTCAGGCGACCTGCCGCTCCCATAGATTACGGATATGTAGGGGACGTTAAGGAAGTGAATACCAAGGCTCTCAAGACTCTGATAGATTCCGGTGCCGTCCCGGTTCTGTGCCCCATCACGCACGATGGCATGGGGCAGCTTCTGAATACCAATGCGGATACCATTGCCCAGTCGGTGGCGTCCTCCCTGGCCACGGACTATGACGTGACCCTTACCTTCTGTTTTGAAAAGAACGGTGTGCTTCTGGATCCGGACGACCCGTCCAGCGTCATCAGCGAACTCAGGTATGAGGATTATGTCAGATACCGCGAGTCGGATGTGATAGCAGGCGGAATGATTCCGAAACTGGACAATGCGTTCGCGGCCATAGACGCTGGAGTGAACAAGGTGGTAATCACAAACGCCGCGGCTCTGGGAACGGACAGCGGTACGGAAATAATATGATGGATACGCGGGAGTACATAGACCTTCTGTGCAAGCTCATTGCAATTCCGTCCGTCAGCGGTTCGGAAACGGCTGCCGCAAACCTTCTTCAGAGCTGGATGGAAGAGCGCTCTCTGAAGGTTAACAGGACCGTCAACAACCTCTGGGTTGATTCCGATCCTCTCAGTGATGCTCCTGTCCTGTTGCTTAATGCCCATATAGATACGGTCAAGCCGGCACCGTCCTATACGCGGGATCCTTTCCTTCCATCGGTCGAAGGGGATTTCCTATACGGGCTCGGAAGCAACGATTGCGGGGGCTCGCTTGTGGCTCTGCTGGCCGCATACAGGGAACTTTCCTCGCGTGAGCAGCCGTATCGTCTGATATTCAGCGCTACTGCCGGCGAAGAGAACTGCGCTCCGGACGGGATAGAGATATTCCTGGGCGAGATTCCTGTCCCCGCCCTGGGTATAATAGGGGAGCCTACCGGTATGCAGATGGCGGTGGCGGAGAAAGGACTGATGGTTTTGGACTGTACTTCTTTTGGGGTGAGCGGCCATGCTGCCCGTGAGGAGGGAGTGAATGCCCTGTACAAGGCTCTCGACGATATCCAGTGGTTCAGGAGTTATGCCTTCCCCAGGGTGTCCGATTTTCTTGGGCCTGTAAAGATGAGTGTCACTATGATTCAGTGCGGCGTCCAGCATAACGTGGTGCCGGGGGAGTGTTCTTTTGTGGTCGACGTTCGTCCCAACGGGGAATATTCCAATCAGGAGATACTTTCCATAATACGGGAGAATGTGGGCTGCGAGGTCAAGCCCAGGTCTCTCAAGCATCAGAGTTCCAGCATAGCCGGTGATCATCCTGTGGTTGTCCGGGGACTCGGTATGGGGCTGGAGGCTTATGGTTCGCCAACCACTTCCAACCAGACCCGTTGTGATTTCCCAACCTTGAAAATAGGTCCGGGGCAGTCGTCACGCTCGCATATGGCAGACGAATACATTAGAATTTCGGAAATAGAACAAGCTGTCAGGGTCTATGTCGACCTGCTGGACGGCCTGAAAATATAGACTTTATGGCAACTCTTTGGAACAAGGGCACTTGCGCCACTTCTCAGGTGGAAAACTTTACTGTGGGCAACGACAGGGTGCTGGACCTGCGCCTGGCGCGTTATGATGTACTGGGCTCGATCGCCCACATAACCATGCTGGAGTCCATCGGCCTGCTTTCCGGCGATGAACTTTCTTTGCTCAAGACTACTCTCGAGGAAATACTTTCTTCTGTGGATTCAGGCGAGTTCCGGCTGGAGGATGACGTTGAGGACATCCATTCCCAGGTGGAGCTTCTTCTTACCCGCAAACTCGGGGATGTAGGCAAGAAGATTCATTCCGGACGTTCGCGCAATGACCAGGTTCTGGTTGATCTGAAGTTGTTCCTTCGTGACGAACTGCTTTCTGTCCGGGGGCAGGTTCTTTCTCTCTTCGGGAAGCTTCAGGCTCTGAGTGGGAAGTACAAGGACGTTCTGTTGCCGGGCTATACTCACGCCCAGCTGGCAATGCCGTCTTCTTTCGGCTTGTGGTTCGGGGCTTATGCCGAGTCGTTGGTCAATGATATGTATATGCTCCACGGGGCATATATGGTTGTGAACCGCAATCCTCTGGGCTCTGCAGCCGGATACGGGAATTCATTCCCTTTGAACAGGGAGATGACGACCGAACTTCTGGGTTTTGCGTCAATGGATTATAACAGCGTGGCCGCCCAGCTCAGCCGTGGCAAGAGCGAGAGGTGCGTTGCTTCTGCCATAGGTTCCGTTGCGCTTACACTCAACAAGTTCGCTTCCGATTGCTGTATGTATATGTGCCCGAACTTCGGTTTCATACATTTCCCTGATTCTCTGACGACGGGCTCCAGCATAATGCCGCACAAGAAGAATCCTGACGTCTGGGAGATGGTTCGTGGCAAGTGCAACAGGGTTCTGGCGGTCGAGAACGAGATTTCTCTTATGTGCAGCAATATGCCTCACGGGTATCACAGGGATTACCAGTTGCTCAAAGACGTTCTTTTCCCTGCTTTGGAGCTTGTCCACGAGTGCCTGGACATTACTTCTTATATGCTGGATTATATCCAGGTCAATGAGAATATTGTGTCTTCCCCGTTGTATGAGCATCTTTTTACCGTGGAGGAGGTGAACCGCAGGGTTCTTTCCGGGGTTCCTTTCCGTGATGCGTACAGGCAGGTGGGGCAGGAGGTCAATTCCGGGACTTTCCATTATGGTCCGGATACGGATAGTGACGGTGACGGCAGGAATCTGACCGTGGATTCGCTGAACCACACTCACGCGGGTTCTGTAGGCAACCTGTGTAATGACAGGATTGCAGACCTTATGACTGCCGCAGCAGATTGGTGACAGTCTCCTGGCCTGGCAACTTGATTAGAAATCAAATTCGGTTTTGGTGAATGAGGCGTACATATAGCCGCCGTAACTGTCGCTGTATCCTATCGATACGGCGGTCTTCTTTCCTTTCATCTTGCCGTCCCACCAGTATACGCCGTACATAGGCTGCTTCTCCGTCCAATCATCGATAGCGTATCTGTCGGAGATGTCTTTCTTCATCTGGTCGAACTTGTCATTGCAACCAAAGTAATCGATATCTGCAGAAACCAGTCCTCCGTCCTTGAAATCATAACTCATCTGGGCCAGGGTTTCTTTGTTGACGAAGTACAAACCGCCTTGTTCTTCAAGTTCCGCATCCTCCTTCCAGCCGGCCAGGCCGCCAACATATTCCTTGACGGAGTTTTCGTCTGCGCCCCAATTCAAACAGAGCTCATAGAATTTGTATGACCCCTTGTCCAATACTATGGATGGGTCATCTTTCTTGCAGGAAGCAAGTGAAATAGCAAGCAATGCAAATGCTGTGAAATAAAGCAGTTTCTTCATAAGATCGATTCGTTTGCACGAAGATACTGCAATTTTTTTAGAAACTGTAATTATGTAAGCACAAGTGGCATTTTTTAACCAAAACGCGCTGCCTCGGATGGGGCAGCGCGTGGCGTTTATTGCGAACAGCGATTATTCAGCTTTTCCGTCTGAACCGAGAACCTCGACAATCTTGTGGATGTAGAGCTTCTTCATATTGTCGCGTGCAGGTCCCAGATACTTTCTAGGGTCGAACTCTGCAGGCTTCTCTGTGAAGACCTTGCGGACTGCTGCGGTCATTGCAAGACGTGAGTCGGAGTCGATGTTGATCTTGCAGACAGCGCTCTTCGAAGCTTCGCGGAGCTGCTCCTCAGGGATACCTACGGCTGCCTTGAGAGCGCCACCGTTTGCATTGATGGTGTCTACCTCGTCCTGAGGAACTGAAGATGATCCGTGGAGAACGATTGGGAATCCAGGGAGTTTCTTCTCTACCTCGTGAAGGACGTCGAATGCGAGTGGAGGTGGAACCAGACGGCCGGTCTTAGGGTCTACGGTGCACTGCTCAGGAGTGAACTTGTATGCTCCGTGGCTTGTTCCGATAGAGATGGCGAGTGAATCGCAACCGGACTTGGTGGCGAACTCGATAACTTCTTCCGGTTTTGTGTAGTGGCTTTCCTCTGCGGCTACCTCGTCCTCTACTCCTGCGAGTACTCCGAGCTCGGCCTCGACTGTAACGTCATGCTGGTGAGCATACTCCACAACTTTCTTGGTAAGGGCGATGTTCTCCTCGAACGGAAGGGCGGATGCGTCGATCATCACTGATGAGAATCCGAAATCCACGCAGCTCTTGCAAAGCTCGAAGCTGTCACCGTGATCAAGGTGAAGAACAATCTGAGGCTTCTCCCATCCGAGTTCCTTTGCATACTCCACAGCACCCTGTGCCATGTAGCGGAGGAGAGTCTGGTTAGCGTAGTTGCGGGCTCCCTTGCTGACCTGGAGGATAACAGGAGACTTTGTCTCGGCTGCTGCCTGGATGATGGCCTGGAGCTGCTCCATATTGTTGAAGTTGAATGCAGGAATGGCGTAGCCACCCTTAACTGCCTTTGCAAACATCTCGCGGGTGTTTACAAGACCCAATTCTTTGAATGAAACCATAATACTATTTAATGATGTTGTTTTGTTCAACTGAAATCTCGCGAATTTAATTATTTTTGCAGAAATATGGGCAATAATAAAGTACTTATTTTCTCTGCACCGTCAGGGTCCGGCAAGACCACAGTCGTGAATCATCTTCTTGGTCTTCATCCTGAATTCGAATTCTCGATTTCCGCCGCATCGCGCAAACCGCGCGGAACAGAGCGGGACGGGGTGGAGTATTATTTCATTTCCGCAGAAGAGTTCCGTTCCCTCATTGCGCAGGATGCCTTTGTGGAATACCAGGAAGTCTATGAAGACCATTTCTACGGCACCCTCAAGAGAGAGGTGGACCGTATATGGGAAGCCGGTCACGTGATTCTGTTCGACGTTGATGTCAAGGGAGCCTGGAATCTCAAGAAGTATTTTGGGGACAAGGCTCTGTCCGTGCTGGTCGCGCCCCCGAGTATGGAAGAACTGGAACGCCGTCTTCGCGGTCGCGGAACGGACAGTGAGGACGAAATACGCATGCGGCTGGACAAAGCCGCCTATGAAATGGACTATGCTGCCGGCAAGGCGGACTACAAGCTGGTGAACGACGACCTTGCGACCGCTTTTTCAGAGATAGAGAAAGTTGTTGACGAATTCCTTGCACGCTGATGAAGGTTGCTGTTTATTCCGGTAGTTTCGATCCCCTGCACATAGGGCACCTTGCCATTTTGGAAAGCCTGTGTGCGATGGGTGAGTTCGGTGCGGTGTACCTCGTGGTATCCCCGCAGAACCCGTTGAAGCCGTCGGAAAAATCAGAGAATGCCTATGCGAGGCTCTCCGCTGCGCGCGAGGCCGTTTCCCGTCACCCTGAACT
>JAKSKG010000041.1 GCA_024401805.1 Bacteroidales bacterium | reverse complement strand
ATTTTTCGAAAAATGAAAGAAAACAAAACAACTATGAATGCTCAGGCGCGTACGGCGTACGAGCCTGTGAGCGTGCGCGTGGTGAAAGTCACCCCGCAGGGCGTGCTGTGCGCCAGCGGCCCGTTGGAGGAAGAGTACCAGGCAGGTCTTCAGAAGTACAACCAGTTCTAAGATGCAGGGAATTATGAAAAAGACAATGACCTACGTCGTTGCAGCCGCAGCGGTTGCAATGGCCCTCGTGTCCTGCAGCAAGGACAAGCTTATCGAGAAAGGCACCCGGAATGAACAGACATCGGGAGTGAGAACCCTCACCGTGTCCTTCGCCCAGGGCACAAAGACAAACATCAGCAATGATATGCAGACACCGGTATGGGCAGAAGGAGATCAGATATCTCTTAACGGTACGCCTTATGTTGTTCCTGCAGAAGCCAAAGGAAAATCTACCTGCAAAATAACCACTGACATCCAGGGAGATATCGTTGCTGTATACCCTGCATCTGCCTGGACTGCAGAAGAGCCTCACTACAAGGTGGAGTCCACGCAGGACGGATCCTTCAGCAATGCCAACATCTGCATAGATACCGTAAAGGCGGGAGATACTAAGATCGAGTTCAAGAACAAGACTGCACTTTTCCATGTAGTGGTTCCGACAAATACAGAGAAGAAGACAACATTGACGGTTACATCGCTCAAAACAATCGGAATAATCGGCCAGCGTTGGGAAAGCGCAGCGGGAATCAACACTGAAGGTGCAAACGATGCAGCAAAAGCAGTCATTACCGTAGAAATCCCTGCAAACACCTCGGAGCAGAATTTCTACATATCGGTGCTTCCTGGCGTGAAGTTGACCGACTTAAACTTCGACATCACCAGGGATGGCGAAACAGGTAAAGGCGAGCAGGGAGGATTCTCGGCGAACTACCTCAAGAAAGAAAAGAACATCTCCGATCCATATTCTTGCGCTGTTGTTGAGAACACAATCTACACCGTAGACCCATCGTTCTTCCACGAGTACTTAGTAGTCGACGGAACGAAGTGGGCCACAATGAACGTCGGCGCCACTGAAACAAATCCGAACGGTCTCTACTTTGCGTGGGGCGAGACCACGGGGCACGAGGCAAATGATGCGAAAACAGGATTTAAAGAAGGTTATTCCTTCTCATGGTCCAATGCTCCATTCAACAACAAGCAATCATCTTATGACGGAAACTACTTTGACGATGTTCGTTTTACTGTATGTCCTGATGGTGTCCTCGCGTTGGCATACGACGCCGCCTTTGTCAATTGGGGTGGAGCTTGGCGTATGCCGGACAGGGGTGAGTTCAACAGCTTTTTCTCCGGTGGATCTCCTTCAGGCGGTAATTTCACTTATAAGGGTGTAACATTCCCTGCTGCTGGCTACGGCGATGGTGCGGAGCTCAAAAAAGCAGGTGAAGGCGGCTACTATTGGTCGTCATCATTGGATGAGGATAGCTCCGCTTTCAACCTCAACTTCTACAATAACTATGTCGACACGGACACCCCCACCCGTAACACCGGCCGGTCCGTTCGTCCTCTCTCAGAATAAATATAGAAATCCATCTTTCCCCAGACCGTAAGGTCCAGGGAAAGAGAGAGCATATACATACTGCAACTGCATCCTTGGAACATTCCGGGGATGCAGTTGTGTTATGCAGGCGGATGAACCGGGGCTGGATTACATATTACTGTTTCCCGATCTCTTCGCGCATCTCGGTGTCGGCCTGGATGTTCTTCATGCGGTAGTAGTCCATGATACCCAGGTTGCCGCTGCGGAAGGCCTCGGCCATGGCAAGAGGGAGCTGGGCCTCAGCCTCGATGACCTTTGCACGGGCCTCCTGGGCCTTTGCCTTCATCTCCTGCTCCTGGGCAACGGCCATTGCGCGGCGCTCCTCGGCGCGAGCCTGGGCTATATTCTTGTCCGCATCGGCCTGATCCATCTGGAGCACGGCGCCGATATTCTTGCCCACGTCTATGTCCGCGATGTCAATGGATAGAATCTCGAAGGCGGTTCCCGCATCCAGACCCTTGTTGAGCACGAGTTTCGAGATGCTGTCCGGATTCTCGAGCACTTCCTTGTGGCTCTCGGCAGATCCTATCGATGAAACTATGCCCTCGCCAACGCGGGCTATGACGGTCTCTTCTCCGGCACCTCCGACCAGCTGCTTGATATTGGTGCGCACCGTTACGCGGGCCTTGGCGATGAGCTGGATACCGTCCTTGGCGACTGCCGTTACAGGAGGGGTGTTGATAACCTTAGGATTGACGGACATCTGCACGGCCTCGAATACGTCTCGGCCGGCAAGGTCTATTGCCGTGGCCATCTTGAAGTCCAGAGGAATGTTGGCCTTGTTGGCCGAAATAAGCGCCATGACGACCTTGGTCACGTTTCCTTTTGCAAGGTAATGGGCCTCGAGTTCGTTGGCCCTGAGCGTAAGGCCCGCCTTGGTTCCGGTGATGAGTGCCATCACGATAGTCTTCGGATTCACGCCCCTCCAGCGCATAAGAACCAGCTGGATAAGAGACACGTGGACTCCGGAAAGCAGAGCCTGGAACCAGAGCGCTACAGGGAAGAACCAAAGGATGATGATAAGGGCGACAAATATTATCGCAATCCAGAAAATGATATCCATAATGTTATTCGTTTATTGTTTTCACAAGAATTCTGTTGTCCTCCACGGCAATGACCTCGATCAGGGTCCGGGCGGCTATCATGGAGTTGTCTGCGCTCTTGACTTCGCAGGTAACGTCACCGAACCTTGCCGTGCCCATCGGGGCGAGCCTCGTCTGCGCAAAGCCCCTGCTTCCGACGGTGACAGATGACTGCTCCTGCCCGACCTTGGAATCGATTTCAGTATTGAGTTCGAATCTTTTCCAGGTTTTTTCCCTGAGAATGAAGTACAGCATAACCAGCAACAGGGCCATCACGATGACGGTCACCACTATACCGGCCGGTGCACTTACTCTGAGGAAGGCATAAACACAGGCTCCGGCAAGGGCGGAAAGTCCAAGAAAACCGGCTACGCCCACTCCCGGGACAAGTAACATCTCGATAAGCATAAGCAATATGCCTATGAAAATCAGTGCTGCGATAATCCACATAGTACAAAAGATTAATTGTTTACAAATTTAGTATTTCATTCTTGAATAAAAAATAGTATTTTTGCAGGCTAAAATGCGAAAATTATAAATTTTAACAATAACAACTATGCAAAGTAAAGGAGCAATCAGACTTGTAGCAATCCTGCTTCTCATCGCTTGTCTTTGGCAATTGTCGTTTACACTTGTAAGCAGAAGCCAGACCAGAAAAGCCGAGGCCAGGGCTGAACAGACTGCAATTTCTGTTCAGGAAAGCGCTGCATTCGCCAAGATCGCAGAGGAAGACAGAGCAGTTTATCTGGATTCCCTCAAGAAGGACGAGAGCCGTCGTTTCACGGATTCACTCTCATCAGAAAAAATTTATTTCGGTTACACCTATAAGGATGTACAGTCCAAGGAGATAAACCTGGGATTGGACCTCAAGGGAGGTATGAACGTCATGCTGCAGGTGCAGCTCGAGGACCTCATCAAGGCTCTTGCCGGCGAAAATCAGACCGCCGAGTTCCAGCAGGCTCTCGCTCTTGCAAAGGAGCGCAGCGTGAACTCCCAGTCGGACCTCATTTCCCTCTTTGCCGACGCCTGGAAGGAAGTTGCTTCCGGACAGAGACTTGCCCAGATCTTCGGAACATACGAGATGCGTGACAGGATCAAGCCGGAGTCTTCCGACGACGACGTGATAGCAGTCATCAAGGAAGAGGCCGAGAGCGCCATCGCAAACTCATTCAACGTTCTGCGCAACCGTATTGACCGTTTCGGCGTAACCCAGCCTTCTATCCAGAAGATCGGCAATACAGGTCGCATACTTGTCGAGCTTCCTGGTGTAAAGGAGCCTGAGCGTGTCCGCAAACTGCTCCAGGGAACAGCATCCCTCGAGTTCTGGACAACATTCGATGCACAGGAAATCATGCCTTACCTTATGGAGGCCAACAACATCATCGCCCAGATCAACGCCGCTTCCGAAGATACGGAGGCTGCCGGGGATGAAACCGTAGCAGAGCCTCAGGCCGAGGAGAGCGATATTGTTGCCGAGGAAATAGGCGCAACCGCCACCGACGAGAAGAATATCGAGGCTTTCAGAAAGGCCAACCCTCTGTTCTCCGTACTCCAGCCTACACAGGGCCGCAGCGGTGCATGCCTTGGATATGCAAACGGAGCCGATACGGCCATCGTGAACAAATACCTGGCAATGTCACAGGTTGCAGACATTTTCCCTGCAGAGTTCCGCCCTATGTGGTCAGTCAAGCCGGCTTCCTATCTCCAGGGAGACAACTGGTACGAGCTCGTGGCCATCAAGGCTTCTTCACGTGACGGAAAGGCTCCTCTTGACGGAGGTGTCGTAACGGATGCACGCGTTTCATATAACCAGCAGAGCAACGGAACCCCTAGCGTTTCAATGACGATGAACGCAGAGGGTGCCAACATCTGGGCACGTCTTACCAAAGAGAACATAGGCAAGCAGATTGCCATCGTACTTGACGGAACCGTTTACTCATATCCTGTAGTGAACGGCGAGATTTCAGGAGGAAGCTCCGAGATCAGCGGAAACTTCTCGATCGAGGAGGCCACCGACCTTACCAACGTGCTCAAGTCCGGTAAGCTCCCTGCACCTGCAACAATCGTTCAGGAGCAGGTAGTAGGACCTTCACTTGGTGCCAAGTCCATCCACGACGGACTCATCTCCTTCATCATCGCATTCCTTCTGGTGCTTGTATATATGGTATTCTTCTACCAGGGAGCAGGACTTGCAGCAGACGTTGCGCTTCTTTCCAACGTAGTGCTCCTGTTCGGTACGCTTGCATCGTTCGGAGCAGTGCTCACATTGCCTGGTATCGCAGGTCTTGTATTGACTCTGGGTATGGCGGTGGATGCCAACGTGATTATCTACGAGCGTATCAAAGAGGAACTCAAGGCAGGCAAGGGACTTGGAAAGGCCATCCACGACGGTTATCAGAATGCATATTCTGCCATCATTGACGGTCAGGTTACAACATTGCTTACCGGTTTCGTACTGTTCTTCTTCGGTTCCGGTCCTGTCAAGGGATTCGCAACCACACTCGTCATCGGTATCGTGACATCTGTCCTCACATCCATCTTCATCACCAGACTCATCTTCGAAGACAGGGCTGCCAAGGGCAAGAACATCACATTCGAGAACAGCTTCACCAAGAACTTCCTCAAGAATACAAACATCAACTTCATCGGCGGACGCAAATATTCGTACATCATTTCCGGAGCCCTTATCGTCATTGCAATCGCTTCTATGTGCTTCAAGGGATTCAGCTATGGTGTTGACTTCACCGGAGGCCGTACATACGTCGTAAGATTCGACCAGCCTGTAACCGCAGAGCAGGTCCGCGAGGCTACCAACGAGGTGTTCATGGCCGCTGCCGCTTCTGACGATGACATCAAGGGTTCATCCGTCGAGGTCAAGCAGTTCGGTGGTGACGCCCAGATGAAGATAACCACTTCATACAAGTACAAGAATGAGGATTCTTCAGTTGATACCGAAATCGAGGGAATGCTCTACGAGGCTCTCCACGGATTCTATGCCGATGATATCACCCTTGCCGAGTTCGTATCCACCCTGGACAACCCTAACGGTATCATTTCTTCCGACAAGGTTGGCGCCACAATAGCAAACGACATCAAGAGAAGCGCAGTCATTTCCGTAATCCTTGCGCTCATCGTGATCTTCGTCTACATCGCCATCCGTTTCAAGAAGTGGACCTGGGGTCTTGGCGGTGTCGTTTCACTTGCACACACAGCGCTCATCGTGATAGGCTTCTTCTCATTGTTCAGCGGAATCCTTCCGTTCAACCTTGACGTGGACCAGACCTTCATTGCGGCTATCCTTACTATCATCGGTTACGCCATCAACGACAACGTGGTTATATTTGACCGTATCCGTGAGAATATTCAGCTGCATCCTAACGACGATTTCC
Source organism: Bacteroidales bacterium (assembly GCA_024401805.1). GTDB lineage: Bacteria > Bacteroidota > Bacteroidia > Bacteroidales > UBA932 > Cryptobacteroides. Next base: position 6,415 of record JAKSKG010000041.1, on the reverse strand, counting down.
AGATGACTGTGAACAAGTCTCTCAACCAGACTCTCACACGTACCGTGAACACCTCTGTTTCTACACTCCTTCCTATGCTTGCAATCGCACTGTTCGGAGGCGAGTCCATCAGAGGTCTTGCAGTTGCCCTTATCCTTGGTATCTGCATAGGTACTTACGCATCTATTATGATCGGTACACCTATTATGTTCGATTCTTCCCGCAAAGCTGCCCAGAAGGCTTTGAAGAAGTAATCGATCAAAATACTTCGACAGGGGCCGCGGTAAATCCGCGGCCTTTTTCTATATTTGTACAGATATGGCTTTTGTACACCTGCACGTCCATACCCAGTATTCGATTCTGGACGGACTGTCTTCCATACCAAAACTGTTCGAGCGTGCCGAGGAACTCGGTATGCCGGCCCTTGCCATAACGGACCACGGCAATATGTATGGAGTCAAGGAGTTCTTCAAATTTGCAGGAAAACATCCTTCGGTAAAGCCCATCATAGGATGCGAGGTGTACGTTACCCGTCATTACGACCACACGCTCAAGGACAACGACCATAGGGCATACTACCATCTTATTCTTCTGGCCAAGAACTATGACGGCTACAAGAATCTCATGAAGATAGTCTCCACCGGTCATATAGAGGGTAAATATTATGACAAGCCGCGCGTTTCTCACGAGATAATCGAGAAATATCACGAAAACCTTATATGCTGCTCAGCCTGTCTGGCCGGTGAGATCCCCAAGTGTATAGTTGCAGGAGACATAGACGGCGCGCGCAAGGCTATACAGTGGCACAAGAATCTGTTCGGTGACGATTATTATCTGGAGGTTATGCTGCATAACACCCGGGTCAGCGGAATCCCGGAAGAGAGCCTTCAGAAGATACGTGAGGTCGGTGAATACCAGCAGATATCCAATGAGCAGATATTCAAGCTGGCTGCTGAGATGGATGTCCCTGTTGTCGCTACCAACGACGTTCACTTTGTACGTAAAGAGGACGGCCCTGTTCACGACAGGCTGATATGTCTTACAACCAATGCCAACATAGACGATCCAAAGCGTCTGCGCTACACCCAGCAGGAATACCTGAAGAGTGAAGAGGAAATGTCCGAACTGTTCCCTGAACATCCCGAGGTTATTGAGAACACTATAAAGATTGCGGACAAGATAGAATCCTACTCCATTGACCGCGGTCACGTGCTCCCGAAGTACGAAATTGATCCTGCTTTCCTTGCGGACATCGATGAACAGCTCAAGAAATATGATGCTGTAATTGAAGAGGGGAAATATACCATAGTGAAGGACAAGGAGACCAAGGAAGTGGTTTCCAAAACTTATCGCGGTGACGAGTTCTGCCGCTCCGTGGCATATCTCTGCCATCTTACTTACGAGGGAGCCCGTCGCCGGTACGGCGAAACTCTGAATCAGGAGCAGGAAGAGCGTATAGATTTCGAGCTCAAGACAATCAGCCGTATGGGTTTCCCGGATTACTTTCTGATCGTGCAGGATTATATCAGGGCATCCCGTAAGAAAGGTTGGATGGTCGGCCCGGGCAGAGGTTCGGCCGCCGGTTCGGTGGTTGCATATTGCCTTGGTATCACCAATCTGGATCCTATCAGATATAATCTGCTGTTTGAGCGTTTCCTTAACCCGGACAGAATAAGCATGCCGGATATAGACGTGGATTTCGAGAATCTTCTTGCCGCTCACGAATATGTGGAGAATACATATGGTTCCGATCACGTTTCCAGAGTGATCACTTTCGGGACAATGGCGGCAAAGAGCGCCATCAAGGACGTCGCACGTATCAGTAACGTATCTTTAGATGAGTCCAACCGTCTTACCAAGATGGTACCTGACCGTCTGAACGAGAAAGTCGAGAAGGAGTATCCTTTCAATCCAAAGTTGGATGAACTCAAGCCTGGTTTCAAGGCAGTTCAGAAAGAGGACGGCACCTGGATTCAGAAGGGTATGGAAGATACAGATGTCAAGGTTACGTTGAAGAATTGTTACCGACTTGTTCCTGAGTTCAGGAACGAGCTTGAAAACGGGCCTGAAATAAACAAGGAAGTACTTTACTATGCCCAGCAACTCGAGGGGAGCATACGCCAGGTGGGAATGCACGCGTGCGCTACCATCATAGGCCGCGGCAACCTTACGGATTACATTCCAATATGTCTGTCCAAGGATAAGGATACAGGCAAGGAAGTTTGGACATCCCAGTATGACGGTCACTACATAGAGGACGTGGGAATGCTCAAGATGGATTTCCTGGGCCTGATAACACTGCAGATAATAAAGGAATGCCAGAATAATATCAAGCTCCGCTGGGGCAAGGAATTCGACATAGAGGAGATTCCTATCGATGACAAGGAAGTTTTCGCCCAGTATGGCCGTGGAGACACTACCAGCGTGTTCCAGTTTGAATCTCCCGGAATGCGCGAATGGCTCCAGAAACTGCATCCGGAGCGTTTCGAGGACCTTATCGCAATGAACGCCCTGTATCGGCCTGGCCCTATGGATTACATCCCTGAGTTCGTCGAGCGCAAACTCGGCCACCAGAAGATAGAGTACGATCTTCCTGATATGGAAGAATATCTTGCCGAGACTTACGGAGTTACGGTATATCAGGAGCAGGTGATGCTTCTCAGCCGAAAGCTCGCATCTTTCACCAAAGGAGAGGCGGACAAGCTCCGCAAGGCTATGGGAAAGAAGCAGATAGCCGTAATGCAGGAACTCAAGGAGAAGTTCATGAAGAACGGTATGGCCAACGGGCATCCTGAAAAGACGCTTGACAAGATATGGAAGGACTGGGAGAAATTCGCCCAGTATGCATTCAATAAGTCCCACGCCACCTGTTACGCCTGGATCAGTTACCAGACGGCCTGGCTCAAGTGCCATTATACCGCTGAATTCCTTGCAGCCAACCTATCCTGCAACCTGTCCAATATGGATGAGTTGAAGAAGGTTATGGGGGACTGCAAACTTCACGGAGTCAAGGTGCTCAGCCCGGACGTGAACGAAAGCCTGTCTCATTTCACGGTAAACAAGAATGGAGAAATACGCTTCGGACTCGGAGGAATGAAGGGATTCGGAGAGAACGTGGTCGAGGCCCTTCTTTCCGAGAGGGAATCCGGAGGCCAGTACAAAAACGTTTGGGATTTTATGGAGAGGCTTTCAGGTAAGATCAACAGGCGTGCGCTCGAGACTCTGGTTTATGCAGGGGCGTTCGATTCGTTCGGGTACAAACGCAGTCAGTTCTTTACAGCCTGCAAGAACGGAGAGATGTTCATAGATGAACTGGTTCACTATGCCGACCTGTTCCGCAACGACCAGATGGATTCGTCTTCTTCCCTGTTCGGGGAGATGGAGGAACTCAAGCCTGTAAGGCCTCAGATGCCCGAGTTCAGCGGCGAGGAGAATGTGCTTGCCTTGCTCCAGAACGAAAAGGAATATGTAGGGATGTACCTATCGTCCCATCCTCTGGACCGTTATGATTTCGAGATAAAGAACTTCACTAACTGCGCACTCGGGGACTTGCAGAACAAGATTACGGAATGCGCTGACCATAAGACAGGAGCAAAGGTTGCACTTGCTGGAATAGTCACTGACGTTAAGAATCTTACAAGCAAGACCGGTAAACCTTACGGCAGGATTACCCTTGAGGATTACAGCGGAACTTATGAATTCAGCCTTTACGGACAGGACTACCAGAACAATATAGGTTTCCTGCGCCTGCACGAGAACCTGTATATAGAGGGTGAAATCAAGCAGCGCTATTTCGGCAAGCAGGCGGACGCCGCAAAGCAGGCAGACGCTCCTTTTGAATTCCGTATGACCAAGATATCATTGCTCGGCAACATTGCGGAATCAATGGTGAAATCCGTACGCGTTCACTTGGATTCGTCAGTATTGTCTAAAGAGTTCACTTCTTCTCTTACAAAGACACTGCGCAAACACAAAGGAAAAACTGCCTTCAAGGTTGTACTCAATGACCAGCCTACAGGCTATCATATAGAATTCTTCTCCAAGAAATTCCCTGTTTCAGTTAGTACAGAACTTTTCTCTGCCCTTACTGTTCTGGGACTCGAATGGTCTGTTGAAAAATAAAGGATATGGTGACTATAAGGCAGAATTTCGATCTCAGCGGACGCAACACTTTCAGGATGAAGGTAAGTTGCGCCTGTTATGTGGAATATGATTCGCCAAAGGATCTGGAAACCATAGATTTCGATTCATTGCCTAAGCCTCTCCTGCATATGGGAGGTGGAAGCAATCTGCTTTTCAAAGGGGATTTCCCCGGAACGGTTTTCCATTCACTGGTAAAATATATCAAGTATTTCGATGTAGGGTCCGATCACGTGCCCGTTGCAGTCGGCGCCGGCGTTGTCTGGGATGATTTCGTTGCCAAGACCTGTGCCGACGGCCTCTGGGGAGCCGAGAATCTCTCCCTGATTCCGGGCGAGGTCGGGGCTGCCGCAGTGCAGAACATCGGAGCTTATGGCGTTGAGGCCGGGGACATCATTGCAGGTGTCACCTGCTTTGATACGGTTGACCGCAAGAAGGTCTCTTTCAAGACTCCGGAATGCCGCTATGGATACAGGGACAGCATTTTCAAGGATGAATCCGTCAAGGGGCGCTATATTATCACGGGAGTGCTTTTCAGGCTCAGCCGGGAGGCTGCGCCAAAATTGGAATACGGCAATCTCAAGGCCGCGCTGGGCAAAGATGCCGGCGAGCCTACGCCGCAGCAGGTAAGGGATGCAGTAATAAGCATACGCCGCTCAAAACTCCCGGATCCCGAAGAATTGGGGAGCGCCGGCAGTTTCTTCAAGAATCCTGTGCTGAGCGGTCCGCAATTTGCTGCTGTATGCCAGGGCTATGAGACAGTTCCACATTATGTGCTGGACGGCGGATTCGTCAAGGTTCCGGCCGCGTGGATGATAGAGCAATGCGGTTTCAAGGGAGCGGAAGTCGGAGGTGCGGCGGTCTATGAAAAGCAGCCGCTGGTGATAGTGAACGCCACGGGAGAAGCATCCCCTCAGGATGTCATAGCCTTGGAAGAAAAGATAATTTCCGGAGTAAGGGAAAAGTTCGGAGTGGAACTGCACCCTGAAGTTGAACACGTTTGATATGAGCAGTTTTATTATAGAGGGAGGCCGCACTCTCAGCGGTACAATTACACCGCAGGGTGCCAAGAACGAGGCTCTGGAGGTATTGAGCGCCGTTCTGTTGACGTCTGAAAGCGTACGCATTTCCAATCTGCCTGAGATTCTTGACGTGAAGAATCTTATAGGGATGCTTCAGGATATGGGTGTCAAGGTTGAAAGACACGGCAAGGGAGATTATTCCTTTTGCGCAGCGCAACTTGATGAATCCTACATCAACAGCAGCGATTTTGTAATAAAGTGCGCCGCTCTCCGCGGTTCCGTAATGGTGGTGGGGCCTCTGCTCGCAAGATTGGGAAGCGTCTATTTCCCCAAGCCGGGAGGTGACAAGATAGGCCGCCGCAGGGTGGATACCCACATTGAGGGATTCGTCAAGCTCGGGGCATCCTGCCGCTATGATTCCGGGCTGGGAGCCTACAAGCTGGAAGCTGCGGACGGTCTCAAGGGGTGCCATATGCTTCTGGAAGAGGCTTCCGTTACAGGAACTGCAAACATACTTATGGCCGCAGTGCTGTCGGAAAGTGTCACAACCATCTACAACGCCGCCTGCGAGCCTTATATACAGCAGCTTTGCCGTCTGCTCTGCGCAATGGGGGCAAAGATAGAAGGTATAGGTTCGAATCTTCTCACCGTCACGGGAGTTGATAAACTTCATTCTGCGCAGCACAGGGTGCTCCCGGACATGATTGAAGTTGGTTCTTTCATTGGAATGGCTGCAATAACCGGCAGCACAATTACTATCAAGGACGTATCCTACGGAAATCTTGGAATCATACCTGACGCTTTCCGCCGTCTCGGCGTCAAGATAGAGCAGAAGGGTGATGACATAATTGTCCCCGCGCAGGACAGCTATGAAATCGAATCATTCATAGACGGTTCCATAATGACACTTGCAGACGCTCCTTGGCCCGGGCTTACTCCGGACCTGCTCAGTGTTATGCTTGTGGTGGCTACACAGTGCAAGGGTTCCGTACTCATCCATCAGAAGATGTTCGAGAGCCGTCTGTTCTTTGTAGACAAGCTAATAGATATGGGTGCCCAGATAATACTCTGTGACCCGCACCGCGCCGTTGTGATAGGACACGACCACAAGTTCACCCTGCGTGCCGGGAAGATGACATCTCCGGATATCAGGGCAGGTATTGCGCTGCTGCTTGCCGCAATGTCCGCAAACGGTATTTCTGAAATTGACAATATAGAGCAGATAGACCGCGGATACGAGGATATCGATGTCCGCCTCAATGCACTTGGAGCAA
>JAKSKG010000040.1 GCA_024401805.1 Bacteroidales bacterium | reverse complement strand
ACCTGTAACCTTCTGATCCGTAGTCAGATGCTCTATTCAGTTGAGCTAAGGAGCCAGGTAAATCAGCCGAAGCTGATTATTCTGCCGTAGTAGAGGCGATGTCTCTCTTACCTTCCTTGATGCGGGCCTTCTTGCCGGCAAGATTGCGGAGATAGAAGATGCGGGCTCTACGAACTTTACCTACCTTGTTGATCTCTATTGAATCGATGAACGGTGACTCGTAAGGGAAAATCCTTTCAACACCAATTCCACCTGAGACCTTGCGAACTGTGAAAGTTCTTGTGAATGGGGTGGCACCGCTTATCTGGAGGACAACTCCTCTGAACTTCTGAAGACGGTCCTTGTCACCTTCCTTGATTCTGTAAGTGACGGTGATGGTGTCACCGGCCTTGAACTGAGGGTAAGTAGCTGCTTTTCCTGTGGTGAAAGCCTGTTCTACAACCTTGATTAAATCCATAACTCTTTAATTAATTTGTTGCAGCATCGTCAAACCGTTTGGCGAGCGGCTGCTCTTTTGAGGTCTGCAAAGGTAGTTAATTTTTGCGAACTGTCAAAAATATTTAAAAGTATTTGGATTCTTTTTCGAATAGGGCCTTGTCTTCGCGGTTAGGGTCAGGAACGACGTTGCTGCTCTTGCCCAGTTGCTCGACTGCGTCTTTTTCGGATTTTGACAAGTGCCTTGGAATCCAAACTATAATCTTTACATACAGGTCGCCACGTCCTCCATATCCGTTTACGTTAGGCATACCTTTGCCGCGCAGGCGCTGAACAGTTCCGGACTGGATGCCGGCATCCAGCTTGATTTTTGTCTCTCCGTCCAGGCAAGGTATGCCCACGCTGCATCCTAGGATGGCGTCTGTGACCGAAATAACCTTGGTATAGAACAGATTGGCTCCATCTCTTTTAAGATTGGAATGAGGCTGCTCTTCTATTATCACCAGCAGGTCTCCGTTCACGCCACCTCTCGGAGCGGAGTGGCCTTCTCCTTTGACACTCAGCTGCATTCCGTTCTCGACCCCCGCAGGTATCGTTACCTTGACGTTTTCCCTTATGCGCACAAGACCTGTACCGGAGCATTTCTTGCAAGGGTTGGAAACGATCTTCCCCTCGCCGTGGCACTGCGGGCAGGTTGCATAAGACATCGTGCGGCCGAACAGTGAATTGGCTATGTGCTGAACCTGTCCTGTGCCATTGCAGGTAGGGCAGGTCTTGATGTCGGAGGAGTTCATTGCACCGCGACCTCCGCAATCAGGGCAAGGGCGGCTGCGTTCTATGGTAACCTCTTTCGTGCATCCGTTGTATATTTCCTCAAGGGTGAGTTTTACGCGTGTGCGGATGTCCCGTCCGCGGAGTGTCCTGCTCTGGTTGCCGTTGCCACCGAATCCGCCGAACCCTCCGAAGGCCTCTCCGAATCCGAACCCTCCGAAAGCACCTCCGAAGAGATTGTTGAGGATATCGTTGAGGTTGCCGAATCCCTGGCTCCAGTCCTGGCCGGCAGCTCCGTCTACTCCTGCGAATCCGAACTGGTCATATTTGGCCTTCTTGTCCGGGTCACTGAGTACCGAATATGCCTCGGAAGCCTCCTTGAATTTTTCCTCGGCGGTCTTTTTTTCTTCGGCTGTTCCGCTGACCCAACGGTCAGGGTGCCATTTGAGCGCAGCTTTGCGGTATGCGCCCTTTATGTCATCAGCGCTTGCACCCTTTTCGATGCCAAGCACCTCATAGTAATCTCTCTTCTCTGCCATATTATGCTCCAACAACTACTTTTGCGTAGCGCAGCACCTTGCCGTTAAGCAGGTATCCTGTCTGTACTACGTCCAGTACAAACCCCTTGAGGTCTTCGCTAGGGGCCGGGAACTGGGTTACAGCCTCGTGGAAATCGGTATCGAATTCCTTTCCCTTGGCTTCGATGACTTCAAGACCGCGAGTCTTGAGGTAATCCATGAGTTTGTTATATATCAATGCCGTACCTTCCTTGGCCGCATCGTCAGAAGAGGATGCCAGCATCTGCATGGCCCTTTCGCAATCGTCAAGTACAGGAAGCAGTCCTTTTATCGTATCCGATGCCGCAGAAGATACCAGATTCAACTTTTCTTCTGCGCTGCGTCTGCGGAACGTCTCGAATTCCGCCATAAGGCGGATGTAGTCGTCGTGCTCTTTGGACAATTTGTCATTGAGCTCGGCTATCTTCTTTTCGGATTCTGCCGACGCCGAAGTCTTCTTTGTTTCAGTTTTGCGGGCCTTTGCCGCAGTTTTCTTTATGTTTTCTTCACTCATACTTCTGTCGTTTATATAAAAATGAGCAAAATATCTGCCACAGGGCTTGTTTTGACATATTGTCAGTGGGCTGTAAGGCAGGGGGGGCTTTATTTGAAGAACTTGTCTATATCCTTGATCGATTCCGGAAGCGCGAAGATTGCGACTCTGTCATAAGGCTCTATCCTGGTATCTCCCACGGCAATGAAAGAGTCGTTTCCGCGAATGATTCCACCGATAATGGCGTTCTTCGGGAAAGGAATGTTCTTGAGTGTGTCCTTGGTAATGGCACTGCCCGGAGCAACGGTGTATTCTATGACTTCCGCGTCTGTTCCGTTCATATATTTGACGAACCTGGCCTTTCCGCTCAGCGTGAACTTGAAAATGCGGCTTGCAGTGATGAGTTTCTTGTTAATAACGGTATCTACTCCCATTTCTTCTGCAAGACGTATGTATTCGATGTTTTCGACTTCGGCAATGGTTCGTCTTACGCCAAGTTTCTTTGCCACCACACAGGACAGCATATTCGCCTCGTCGTTCGGGGTGACTGCAACGAAAGCGTCGTAATCACTGATCGATTCCTCGAACAGGAAATCAGAATCACGGCCGTTCCCGTTGACTATCATCACTCTGTCCGGGAGTGTTTCCGAAAGTTCTATGCAACGTTCCTTGTTGTCGTCGATGATCTTGACGTCGATATTCGCTGATGCAAGACTGCGGGCTACCATTTCGCCTATGGCAGTTCCTCCCAGTACCATGACTTTCCGTATGTCTATGCTGTCGCTTCCGAAGTACTTGGAAAGTTGCGGCAAGCCTTCCCGTTTGGATATTACGTAGATCAGGTCTCCATACAGGAATTTGCTGTCGAATTTAGGGATGATGGTCTTGCCGTTTCTGGAGATTGCGATGATTCTGAACGAGAGAAGTTCTTCCTGACTTATCCCGTTTGTGAAACTGCCCAGGGTAGCGTCCGTGCAAGGGGAGTTCTCGTCAAGTTTGAAAACAGCCATCTGGAGTTTGCCATGGGCGAAATCCATACTCTCGGTGCTCGAGCTGTGCTTGAGGGCGTCCACAATCTCGTCTGCAGCAACTTTTTCCGGATAGAAAGTGAGCTCGATCCCCATCTCTTTGAATATCAGTCTGTTCTCGGCAGTCAGATATTCCTCGTCATTGATTCGTGCAATCACTTTCGCGGCACCCAGCTGTCTAGCCAGCATTGCTCCGACAATGTTCACCTCCTGTGTGGCAAATGGATATACGGCAATGTACAGGTCGGCCTTTTCCACTCCGGCGCTCTTGAGCACCTTGATGGAAGAAGGATTGCCGAGTATCGTTTCCACGTCTGCGTATGAACTCAGATGCGACAGTCTCTGCTCGTCATTGTCTATTACCGTGACGTCATTGGATTCTGCACGCAGCATCTTGGCAAGGTGTGAGCCAACCTCGCCTGCACCTTCAATGATTATCTTCATAGCGTTTCAAATAAACGAATATTTTGTCTTTTTTCAGAAAAGCCAGGGGGAGTATGCACAACCCCAGGAAAGAGAGAGCCTTGCCGGAACCAAATCCGCAGCTGTTGCCGGATGTCCTTTGGCTTTTGCCGGAACGCAATCTGCGATAGTTCCGGTGCGCGTTCAACACAGCGTTGAAATAATCTTTCTTGCCGGACAGCAGATAGACGATGGCCGATCCTCCGTCAAGCAGCTTCCTGATGAATATCCTTACGGAAGCCCTGCGTTTGCCTATGGTTGCGGCAAGATTGTTGTCCAGCAACAGAAGATTGTTCCTGTAGTTGAGCTGCAGTTTCCAGGGAGAGTTCTGAGGCAGTGTTCCTCCTCCCAGATGATATACCACCGATTCTGGGACTACATTCACCTTATACCCCATAAGGTTGAGCCTCCAGCAGTAGTCTATCTCTTCCATATGCGCGAAGAATCTGTCATCAAGCCCTCCAAGACTTTTCCACAAACTGCTTCTTGTCATCAGGCAGGCTCCGCTTGTCCATAAAACCGAGGCGGGGGAGTCGTACTGCCCGCAGTCCTTTTCCACCCGGCCCAGGACCCTTCCCCTGCAGAACGGATATCCGAACCTGTCTATGTAGCCTCCGCATGCTCCGGCGTACTCGAAACTGTCCCTGTCCTGCCAGGAATGAAGTTTCGGAGAGCAAGCCCCGCATCCGGGGTTCTCGTCCATCCACCTTACAAGGGGTTCCAGCCAACCCTCGGACACCTCGATGTCTGAATTGATGAGAACGTAGTACTCGGCCTCGACTTGGGTCAGGGCGCGGTTGTACCCGCCTGTGAACCCGTAGTTGCAATCCAGCGCAATTGTTCGCACCTGGGGAAATTCGGTTCTGACGAATTCGATGGACCCGTCCGTAGATGCGCTGTCGGCAACTATGACACAACTGTCCGTCCCGCTGCAGCTCTGCAGCAGAGGTGGGAGGAATCTGGAAAGATAATCCTTTGTGTTCCAGTTGAGTATGACGACAGCGGTCTTCATATTCTAGTTTTTATGACAATTGCAACCTTTCTTCTCACCCTCGCAATCGCAGTCTCCCTTGCATTCGCCTTCCTGGCAGTTGCCCGAGCAGTGTCCGCCGCATCCGCAGCCCTCCTTAGGAAGATATTCTCCGTGGAGTCCCTCGGTGAGTTCCTTTTCCGTTGCTTCACGTACTGCAACCACCTTCCCGGTGAAGTTCAAGGTCTTTCCGGCCATAGGATGGTTGAAATCCATCGTTACGCTGTCATCCTTGACTGCATGAACCGTGCCCTGGACAACCTGTCCGGCATTGTTGAGCATAGGGATGGTCTGGCCTACAACCAGAAGGTCTTCCATTACCTTGCCCTCGACCATGAAGCAGGACTTCGGCAGATCGATGAGATACTCCGGATTGAACACTCCGTATCCCTCTTCAGGGGTCAGCGTGAATGCGAAGTTGTCTCCGGCCTCCTTGCCCTCTACCTCCGACTCGAACTTGGGCAGGAGCATTCCTGTGCCGTGAATATATTCCAGAGGGCGTTCCTCCGTGGCTTTGTCTGCGATTTTACCTTCAACTGTAAGCTCATAAGTGAGCGCTGCTACTGTGTTCTTTGTTATCTTCATATCATTAAATTGTATTATTCTCCTGAAAAATCCACGTTTGAAAACGCTAAGGTAGGAATAAGTTTGGACATACATCTTCTTGCGTCATCTCCTGCACAGATCAGACCCTCCCAAAGCGTAAGGAAATTTCCCGTAACAAGCATTCCGCTGACAGGACGCACGATCTTTCCGTTCTTGAACAGATAACCTTCCACTCCGAACGAAAAGTCTCCGGTGGTTCCGTTGTTGTTTCCTCCGTTGAAGTCCGTGACCAGGATGCCGTCGGAACACATTTTCAGAATAGCATTCCTGTCGAGTCCTTTCGCAGGCCAAGGAGCGACCATTGGTCTTGTGGCCGATTCTATGGTAGGGGACATTCCCATCTTGGCTGCAGTGTAGGTGTTCAGAAAGTACTGTTTGACTTCTCCCGACGAAATGATTTCGGATTCGCAGGTCGCCACACCCTCGGAGTCGAACAGCCTCGAGCAGCATTCTCCCTTGATGTGAGGAAGGTCCAGTATGGTGAGTCCCCGAGGCAGCACCTTTTTGCCCAGGCTGCCTTCGAGGAAGGAGCAGTTCTGTTGAAGCGCATAACCGTTAAGCGCTTTGAGCAGAGGTGATACCATCTTTGACGCCACCTCTGTGTCTACTACCATATTGTATTTCCCGCTCTTCGCCGGCCGTGACCCTATCTGGCCGGCAGCCTTCGCTATTGCCTTGCGTGCACATTCCCTTGGGTTGAAACCTTCAAGGGTCTCGGAAGATTCCCACCAGTATCCGCTGTAACGGTTTCCCTTCCTGTCCTGGATGGTCACCTCGACCCCGTAATCGAAGTTCGTTTCTCTATGAATGCATGAAAGTCCCTGAGTGTCCGCAAGATAGCAGTCATAGACAGAGTCGGAGTATTCTCCCTCTTCGGATATGAGTTCGAACCCTTCTTCCTTGTATGGGAAGGCGGAAGCTTCCAATGCTGTCTGCTTGCGCCGCTCCATTGTCACGGAATCATATTCCTTGTCCATAAGCCCGAGTTCATATCCGCTGACTGCATCCTTGCAGCATCGCTCAGGGTCGGGAAGATTCCGGCACTCGTCCCGGGTGAGCATCCGGACGTTGTCTATTGCTTTGAGGATGAAGTCCCGGACGGGGACAGGGCGCAAATCGTTTGTCGAGTAATTTCCGAACTTTCCGTCCACGAACAGGTTGAGGCTCAGGGAGCTGTCTTCGCAATGAGTCACTTTGTCTATCCGGGAGTCAAGAGTCGCAACAAGGTCTTCGCAACTCCGCGTAAGGGTTGCGCTCGCCTTCTGAGCTCCGTTGGCCTGCGCGAATTCAAGGCTCTGCCTTACGAGCTCCGTGTCTTTTTCCGTTATCATTCTCCGCCTACTGTCAAATTGTTCACAAGTACCGATGCGGTTCCGCAGGATACGGCTACGCTCTGTTCCTTTCCGCAGGTCCAGTTTCCGTCGTCTATCTTCAGGTCCGAGGCTACTCCGCTTATCTGGGACAACGCCTGAGGGCCGTTGCCTATTATGTTGATATCCTTTACCGGGAAGGTGAGCTTCCCGTTCTCTATCATATATCCGCGTTTTACATAGAATGTGAAATCACCTTCTCCGATTTTTACCTGGCCGTTGGAAAACTCGTCGACGTAGACTCCTTTCCTCACACTCGAAATCAGGTCCTGGACAGTGCCGTCATTGCCGCTGTCCATATACGTACATCGCATTCTGGGAATAGGGTGGTATCTGAATGATTCCCTTCTCCCGTTGCCGGTAGGTTCCACGCCATAATAACCTGCGCTGATTCTGTCATGCAGATAGCTGCAAAGTATTCCGTCCCTGACCATATAGGTCTTCTGGGACGGTACCCCCTCGTCGTCAAAGTTGATGGATCCGCGGTTTCCGAATATGGTGCCGTCATCGATTATGTCAATTCCCTCCTTGCATATGCGGCTTCCCATCTTGCCGGAGAATACGGACTGCCCCTTGCGGTTGAAGTCTGCCTCGAAAGCGTGACCCATCGCCTCGTGCAGAAGTATACCGGAAGCTCCGGCCCCCATAACCACGCTCATTCTGCCGCCTTTCGGGCGTTTTGCCAGGAAACGGTCATCCAACCTTTCCGTTGCCTGGTCTGCAAGTTCCCTGATAAGTGATTCTGAAAGCATCTCGGCTCCGCAACGGAAACTCCTTGAAACGTTTACGGTCTCTTTCCTGTCATTCTTGCAGAACAGTACTGTGGCCATTACTGTGCCCAGAGGTCTGAAATCGGAAGTCTTCTCTCCAAGAGAATTGAACATCATTATCTCGCTTGTGGAATAGGCGAGTGATATGATGACCTTTTCCACACGCTGGTCACGTGAGCGTATTTCTTGTTCCAGGCCTGTGATCCAGGGTATGAAGTTGCTGGCCTTCGAATCCTGCCAGGTCTCTTTCTGGTCATAGCGTGACGGAGCCTTCCGTGTGCATACGCATAGCTCCCTGCCGTTGCATCGCGATCCGTCTGCAATCTCCGATGCCGCTTTTGCAGCATTCGACAAGGAATTGTAGTCCAGGCTTTCCGAATATGCGTATCCGGTCTTGTCAGATTTCAGGACGCGTATGCCGCAGCCGCAGTCCAGACTGAATCCGCCGGCGCTTACCTGTGAGTCCCTTAGTATCAAGTCCTGATACGTTGTCCTCTCAAAATACAGGTCGCACCAATCCCCTCCGTGGGACAGGCCGAGGGATATGAGTTCGTTCAATTGGTTATCTGTGATTTCAAACATCTTGATTCTCCTTCTTTACCATTGCCATAGAAAGTATGGTCTGGTATTTTTCATTGTCACGGATAAAGGTCATGTCCGCAGAGCCTTGTGCAACGATAGTGAAAGGTGATTTTGAATTGTCTGCAAGAATCCACCTGTCGCAAATGGGGGAGTAGGTTTCGAAGAAGTACTTCAGCCCCATTATGTAACGTCTGCGGATGACTTCCTCGCTAATGTTGTGGCCTCCTGCCGCCACCCTTTGCTGCACTCTTTTGATTGCTAGTTCCGGTGAATTCAACCAGAAATATATCAATGAGACCTGATATCCCTGAGACTTTGCCTGGTTGATGATCTTTAAAAGGGATCTGGTGGCAAGAGTCGTTTCCACACAGAAATCCTGGTCTCTTTTCAACAGGTACATAATTTTCTGAAGCATATACCTGCTGGCGGAAACGGAGGCCGCGGAAGGATCGAAAGGGGAGAGGCTCTTGGCGAATTCGTCACTGTTCACAAATTCGCGGCATCCCAGGAGTTCCGGCAACAGCGCATAAGATGCCGTTGTCTTCCCAGAGCCGTTGCAGCCGGATATTATATACATTCTAGGCATTGTGTGTCACGCCGTATCCGAACAGTGCGAAATCCCCCTTGGCGGGGTCTCCGGGGAAGATGTCCCGGAAAAAGTCGGTGATTTCGAGTGCAGTTGTGATATCTTTCTGTTTCCTTTCTGTCAAACCTAGTTGGAATGCCTGCCCGTATACATGAACGTCCAGAGGGATGACAAGTTCGTTCTTGTCTGAATGCTTCCACAGTCCCAGGTCTACCTTGCCGTCGTCGCGGACCATCCATCTGCGCATCATGTTAATTTTCTTGTTCGGGGCCTTGAGGTCGCTCTTCTGGGCGAAGATCATGGTCCTCATTTCATCCTGTGACAGCCGTTCCAGACTTTCGTACCTGCTGTAATAATCCTTGAGCCTTGAGCAGATGCCGGCGATTTCGCACCATTTCACAGTTCTGTGTATACTGGTGGAGTCGGAGCGCCACTGCCCGCCCATAATATAACGGTAAGGCTCCCATTCCATCTCGTCGAAAAGGCGTGAGCAGTCACGTACGATCATGGATCTGCGTCCCCAGGCCAGGTGTGCGGCGAAAACTGCCGCTACCTCCACATCCTGAAGGCCGGCGCCTCTCTCGAGGAACCGGCGGGGGAAGGATATGGGATCTTCCTTAAAATAGAGTGGGTCGTTGTATTTCCCGGCCCACTCTATCAGATTATTTCTCAGGGATGTTGACAAGTATTTCACAGACAAGATCCCAGGTTTTCTGAACAGATGCAATGAGGCATCTTTCGTCAGGTGAATGAGGATATCTGACAGTCGATCCTATGGACACCATATCCCAATGCGGATATTTTGCTCCAAGGAGGGCGCATTCCAGACCGCCGTGAGTTGCGCGGACTTTCATATCCTCTCCATAAAGTTTGTGATATATTCCGTTAATGAGTGAGATGAGCGGGCTGTCAGGTTTAGGAACCCATCCGCAATAGCCTCCTTCGAACCTGATCCTTGCCCCGGCAGCCTCGAAGATGTAACGCAGCCTTTTTGCCAGCTCTTCCTTGGATTCGTTGATTGCGCTTCTCATCAGGGATGCAACTTTGATCGTGCCTTTCTCGCAGCGTACAATTGCAAGGTTGATGGATGTCTCTGTAAGACCAGGCATGCTCTGGCTCATCCTTATTACGTTGGAAGGGCACATTATGATGGATTTGGCTGCGTTAAGGGCTACGTCTTCCTGGATGCACCAGATGGCGGCCTTAGGCGCTTTGCCTACCTTGTATTTGAAATCAGGGTCGCTTTCCTTGTAGCGTGCCTTGGCGTTGGAAAGGTTCTTGTTAAGGGCGCGCACAACTGCGATTTCCTTTTCCGCAGGTACGGCTATGATTACCTCTGCCTCGAAAGGGATTGCATTTCTGAGGCTGCCTCCGGTGAATTTTACGAGTTTGACGCCTTTCTTCTCCATTACCGGAATGATGGCTGCTGCCGCTATCTGGTTGGCGTTTCCTCTGTAAAGGGAAATGTCCATTCCGGAGTGTCCGCCCTGCAGTCCGCTTATGTTAATGCAATATGTCTTGTAACCAGCAGGTACGCGTACGTTCTTGTATTTGAATGTTGCGATGGCATCAAGACCGCCGGCGCAACCGATGCAGAGTTCGTCGTCATCTTCGGAATCGAGGTTGAGGAGAATGTCTCCCTTGAGAACGCCCGGCTTCAGGTTTTCCGCTCCGGTCATTCCGGTTTCCTCGTCATAGGTGATCAGAACGTCGATAGGACCGTGCTTGAGGTCCTTGGATTCCATTATCGACATAGCAAAGGCGACACCGAGTCCGTCATCCGCACCGAGGGTGGTTCCGTTTGCTTTTACCCAGTCACCGTCTATCACGGTCTCGATAGGGTCGTTGAGGAAGTCGTGCTTTGATGATGCTATTTTCTGAGGAACCATATCCATATGAGCCTGAAGAACTACGCCCTTGCGGTTCTCGAAACCAGGGGTGGCAGGCTTGCGCATTATGACGTTGCCTGTCTCGTCTGCCCAGGCGTTGACTCCTTTTTCCTTTGCCCATTTGAGGAGGAATTCGCGGACTTTCTCCTCGTGTTTCGATGGACGTGGCTGTTGTGTCAAGAGATAGAAATTGTTCCAGACATTCTTTGGTGTAAGATCTTTGATAGTCATATCGAATAGTGTTTGTTGTTGCCAATAGGGCCCTTCCAGGGGTTTAAGCAAATATAACCAATTTTTCTTATCTTTGCTATCGACGGAATAACTAATACATTATAAATATGTTCAAAGGTCAACCAAAAGGTTTGTATGCCCTGGCTCTCGCCAACACCGGCGAGAGGTTCGGCTATTACACTATGCTGGCAATCTTCATGCTCTTCCTTCAGGCAAAGTTCGGATGGGCAGGGTCGCTTGCCAGTACGGTTTATGCCATTTTCCTGGCTTGCGTCTATTTCTTCCCGGTAATCGGAGGAATTGTTGCAGACAGGATAGGTTATGGCAAATGCGTCGTTACCGGCGTATGCGTGATGTTCCTTGGTTACGTTGCCCTGGCTGTGCCAACAGCCGCCAACGGATTGGGGATTGCTCTCATGATAGGGGCGCTGCTCCTTATTTCGCTTGGAACCGGTCTTTTCAAGGGTAACCTCCAGGTTCTGGTAGGAAACCTCTATGATGATCCGAAGTACAGTGCCAAACGCGATTCCGCTTTCAGCCTGTTCTATATGGCCATCAATATCGGCGCAATGTTCGCACCTTCCGCCGCTACCGCCATTACCAACAGGTTCCTTTCGAAGGCCGGACTTATATACAAGGCGGACATTCCTGCCCTTGCGCATCAGTTCATCAACGGGACCATTACTCCGGAGAATGCCGACAAACTCGGGACTCTTGCAGCAATGATGCCGGGAGACGCTGCCCGGATGCCTCTTGGAGAGTTTTCGACCTACTATATCGAGAAGCTTTCTTCATCTTACAATATGGGATTTGCAGTAGCCTGCGTTTCCCTCGTAGTGTCGATCGCGATCTATCTGTGCACACGCAGCTGGTTCAAGCATGCCGATGTAAATGCAAAGCAGGCTGCGGCCCAGGGCAAGGCCGATGCAGTGGAACTCACTCCGAAGCAGACCAAGGACCGTGTTGTGGCTCTCTGTCTTGTATTTGCCGTGGTCATCTTCTTCTGGATGGCCTTCCATCAGAACGGACAGTCCCTGACCTGGTTTGCGCGTGACTATACTCAGGCTGCAGCAACCGGTTGGAGCAGGATAGGCTTCAACATCTGGGCTCTTGCTCTTATTGCAGTATCCGTATATACGCTCTTCGCGGTATTCCAGTCCGAGAAGGCTTCCGGAAAACTTGTTTCCGGAGTGGTAACAGCCGGACTCTGGGCAGGCGCTTGGGCAATCTACAAGGGACTTGACAATCCTCTGGAAATATTCCCTCAACTCTTCCAGCAGTTCAATCCTTTCTTTGTCGTGGCACTCACACCTATTTCGATGGCAATCTTCAGCGCTTTGGCATCCAAGAAGACAGAGAAGCATCCTAACGGACTCGAACCGTCCGCGCCTAAGAAGATTGGTATCGGAATGTTCGTGGCAGCGCTCGGCTACCTGATAATGATAGTTGCATCCATGGGGCAGGCATCTCCTGCGGAGCTTGCAGGTACGGTTTCTCCTGATCCTGTAATCCCTCAGTACCTTATGGCAACCTATCTTGTCCTCACTTTCGCCGAACTTCTGCTCAGTCCTATGGGAATCTCTTTCGTGACCAAGGTCGCTCCTCCAAAGTACAAAGGTCTTATGATGGGTCTGTGGTTTGCAGCCACTGCCGTGGGCAATTACCTCAGCTCTATACCTGGACTTCTCTGGGAAAAGGTTCCTCTCTGGGCAAACTGGACCATTCTTATGGCTCTCTGTCTGGTTGCAGGTTCCATTATGTTCATAATGCTCCGTAAGATCGAAGCCGCTACGGCGGAATAGGGGAGATGCTGAAACTAAAAAAACCGGCTCGTAAGAGTCGGTTTTTTTATGATTGAGGTCTGTGATTACTCAGCCTCTACAATGATCTTCACTGTTGCGAAGACACCCTTGTAGCACTTTACCTTGGCCTCGTATTCTCCGAGTTCCTTGATTTCAGGAACTGTGACATTCTTCTTGTCGATCTCGGTTCCATTGGCTGCGATAGCCTCTGCAATCTGAGCTGCGGTTACAGCGCCATAGAGTTTGCCTGACTCGCCGACCTTGGCAGCGATCTTGATGTCCTTTGCGGAGATCTTTGCTGCAACTGCCTCTGCGTCTGCAATAAGCTTTGCCTCTTTGTGTGCCCTCTGGCGGAGGGTCTCCTCATGCTGCTTGAGAGCGGAAGCGGTACCTACGGTAGCGAATCCCTGAGGAACGAGGTAATTGAGAGCGTAACCGGTCTTTACTTCTACCACATCTCCGGCCTCGCCGAGATTGGCAACTTCTTTCTTGAGAATGATCTTCATAACGCTCGATTATTTAAGGAGGTCAGTAACATATGGAAGCAGGGCAAGAGAGCGCGCACGCTTGATAGCCTGAGCGACCTTGCGCTGGAATTTCAGAGATGTTCCGGTAATGCGGCGAGGGAGAATCTTTCCCTGCTCGTTGAGGAACTTCTTGAGGAATTCAGCGTCCTTGTAATCTACATACTTGATACCTGCCTTCTTGAAACGGCAGTATTTCTTCTTGCGAACCT
>JAKSKG010000004.1 GCA_024401805.1 Bacteroidales bacterium | reverse complement strand
GGGTTTTTGATGCGGAGGAACCCTGCGCACTGTTCGTACGCCTTGGCGCCGAGCCTCGGCACCTTGAGCAGTTCCTCGCGGGAGGTGAAACCTCCGTTGGACTCGCGGTATGCCACGATCGCACGCGACAGGGCGGGCCCTATCCCGGAAACGTACTGCAGCAGGTAAGGGCTGGCCGTATTCAGGTTCACGCCCACAGAATTCACGCAGGACTCGACGGTGTTGTCCAGTTTCTCCTTAAGCAGAGTCTGGTCCACGTCGTGCTGATACTGCCCTATCCCCAGATTCTTGGGGTCTATCTTCACGAGTTCGGACAGAGGGTCCATAAGCCTGCGGCCTATGCTCACGGCTCCGCGGACCGTCACGTCCTCGTCCGGAAACTCCTCGCGGGCAACGTCGGAAGCGCTGTATATGGATGCGCCGTCCTCGCTCACCGTCCATACGGAGCAGCCGGAAGGCAGCTGGATCTTTCTCATGAACTCCTCGGTCTCGCGGCTGGCGGTACCGTTGCCAATGGCAACAGCCTGGATCCCGTAGTCGGACAGCATCCTCTGTACGGCGGCGATTGCGGCCACCTTCTGGTTCTGCGGAGGATGCGGATAGATTATCTCGTGGTGCAAAAGACGGCCTCCCGCATCCAGGCAGGCGATCTTGCAGCCGTTGCGGAATCCCGGATCTATGGCCATAGTGCATTTCTGCCCTACCGGAGCCCCTAGCAGCAACTGCCGCAGGTTCTCCCCGAACACGGCGATAGACTCCAGGTCGGCCTTTTCCTTGGCCTCCTTAAGCACCTCCGAGGTAACGGAAGGATCCAGCAGGCGCTTGAAGGAATCATCCACCGCCATCCTTATCTGGTCTGCAAGCGCCGGGGACGGATAGCCGTGCTCCTGGCAGAAGTTGTAATATATCTTGTTGCCGCATTTCTGCGCATCGGCATCTATGCCTACGGACAGGAAGCCCTCGTCCCGGGCCCTGAGCATCGCCAGCAGGTTGTAGGACGGAATCCTGGACACAGGGTGCGAGAAATCGAAGTAGCTGCGGTATTTGGCCGCATCGGGGGTTTCCTTGCCGGACTTGGTGACCTTGGAGTACACTCTGCGGCCGCGGTATATCGCACGCAGGTTTTCCCGGACCGATGCCGTCTCGGACAGCCTCTCGGCAATGATGTCGCGGGCACCGGAAAGGGCCTCGTCGGCAGATGCAGCCCCCTGCTTGCCGCTGCGTTTCATTTCCACGCATCCCGCTACGTATTTACGGGCCTCGGCCAGGGGATCCTTGATGCGGACCTTCCACATAAGGTCCGCCAGCGGCTCCAGTCCCAGTTCCTTTGCCGCAGTGGCACGCGTGCGCCTCTTGGGCCTGTACGGGAGGTAGATATCCTCCAGCTCGGAAGAGTTCACGCAGTCCTGCACCTTGAGGCGGACTTCATCGGAAAGGGCGCCGGCCTCCTCCAGAGCGGCAAGCACGGTTTCCTTGCGCTTTTCCATCTGGGCAAAAACATCCACCCAATGCTTGAGTTCGGCAACGGACGCGTCGTCCATACCGCCTGTCTTCTCCTTGCGGTAGCGGCTTATGAAAGGAATGGTGTCCCCTTCCTCGAACAGGGCGGCGCAGTTCTCGACCTGCCACTCCTTGAGCCCCATCTGTGAGGCAATATGTGCGATATATATCTGTTTCATCAGTCTTGCGGCGCTATGGCGCGTATCTGGTCACGGTAGGCCATAAGTATCCTGGTATTGGACACGCAGCCCAGATAATGGCCCTGGGCATCGACCACAGGGAGCCTCCAGGCCCCGGTGGACTCGAACTTGCGCATCACGGACTCCATCTTCTCGTCCGATTCTATGACGGTGACGTCCGTGTCCATAAGGTTGTAGACGTGGATGGAATCGTATTTGGCTGTCTGCGAGAAGAAAGGATGAATCTTGTCTATGTCCACCACGCCCTCCAGCTTACCGTCGGAGTCCACCACTGCAAAAAGTGCGGCGGAACTCTGCTTGAATATGCCGGAAATGGTGCGCAGGGAATCATCGGGATGCACGCGCGGATACTTGTCCTTCATCACGTCGGAAACCTTGAGCAGGGTGAGCACCGCCTGGTCGTTGTCGTGGGTAAGCAGGTCGCCGCTCTGCGCGATACGCTTGCTGTAGATGGAATAGTCCTCGAATATCCTCATCACCATAAAGGATATGGTTGCCGTTATGATGAGCGGGAGCATAAGCTGATAGCCTCCGGAAATCTCGGCGATAAGGAAGATGGCGGTCATAGGAGCCTGCATTACTCCGGCCATGAGCCCGGCCATTCCCACCAGCACGAAATTCTGCTCGGGAACGCTGCCACCGACCATATTGATGCACCTTGCGACCACGAATCCCAGAACCGCCCCCGCGAAAAGGGTTGGTCCGAATGTACCTCCGACTCCCCCGCCGGCATTGGTGAAAGTCATTGCCACGACCTTGACCAGGAATACCACAAGGAAGAACAGCGGTATGCCCCAGCCGGAATTGAGCATCCAGGAGAAGGCCGACTCGTTGTAGACCTGCAGGCTGCCCCCGGTCAGAAGGTCCGTAAGGGAGGAATATCCCTCGCCGTAGAGCATAGGGAAAAGGAAGATGAGCACACCCAGCCCGGACGCGCACATAGCCCAGCGAAGGAGCGGGGACCGCATCCTGCCGAGTTTATCCTCGAGCCAGAGCGTAGAACGCAGGAAATAAAGGCTGCCCAATGCGCAGACTGCGCCCAGAAGCACGTAGAACGGGATGTTCGCCATCGAGAAAGGCGTAAGGTTGCAGGCAAAGACCGGCGTAGTCCCGAACGCGACATAGGAAATGACCCCTGCCGAGAGCGTGGACAGCAGCATAGGCAGCATATTGCCCAGCGATGCGTTGAAAAGCAGTATCTCGATCGTGAACAGCACTCCGGCCATAGGGGCCTTGAAAATGCCGGCGATGGCGCCGGCCGCGCCGCAGCCCAGAAGCAGCGTCACGTTCTTGTAGGAAAGTCCCGCGGCGCGGCCCAGGTTGCTGCCTATGGCGGCACCTGTATACACGATAGGGGCCTCGGCCCCGACCGAACCTCCCAGTCCTATGGTCACGGACGACGCAACGACGGACGACCACATATTGTGCGGCTTTATCCTGGAATCGTTGCGGGACACGGCATAAAGCACCTTCGTGACGCCGTGGCCTATGTTGTCCCTGATTACGTACTTTACGAAAAGCGCGCTCAGGAGCATTCCCACTCCCGGCAGCAGATACAACAGAAAACCGAACCCTTTGCCGGAATCAAGCAGCTGGACCGCATCCTTGACCCTGCCGGTGACATACACCAGAAGCACCGCCGCAAGGCCGGAACACACCCCCGTTACAAGCGAAAGAAGCAGAAGCTTTTGCCGCTCCTGCATCTTTCCAAACAAGATTTTTCTGTTCTTATTCCGAATCCGACGAGTCATCATCCGAACCGTACTGGGATATGTTGTCATCCGGAAGAGTGTTGCCATCTGAACCGGGATCACCGGTTGTTCCGGCAACCTGCTCGTTCTCGGCATCCTCTTCACCCTCCAGCCAGCGCTCGATATCCTCCGCATCATCCGTCTCGACCTGTATCTTGACAAGATAGATCGCATCCTCGGTTTCCATTGTCACAGCATAGAACGGAGTACCGTCCGGCTTGGTATATTTTACAAGATCGTCAAGATAGTCGTTGAAGCCTTTGGGATACTTCTCGTTGAAGAGATTCTCCAGCTCTACCGACATATTCTCGTAACTAATTACGTGTCTTTTCCTTGTATCCGGTTTCATTGTCATTTCCTTTTATCGGGTACAATATTAGGGCAATTTTTATGAAAAAACAACACTACATCCGCTCCGGAAGAGCAATTCCCAGTATTCCCATAGCCTTGCGCAGCACAGCGGCCAGGCAGTCTATGAGGCAGAGTCTGGACTTAAGGATTTCAGCATCAGCCTCCTTGAGTATAGGAGTGTCGTGATAATACTGGTTGAACTCCTTGGCCAGCTCGTAGGAATAATTCGCAAGCACTGCAGGCGAAAGTGAAGCCGCAGCGTCGGCCACCCTCTGAGGATAGTCGTTGAGCATCTTCACAAGTCGTATTTCCTTGGCGCTGAGCTGTGCCCTGGCACAGCCGTCCCACACTATGCCCTGCTCCGCGGCCTTGCGCAGGATGCTGCATATACGTGCGTGGGTATACTGTATGAAAGGACCTGTATTGCCGTTGAAGTCTATGCTCTCCTTAGGGTTGAAGAGCATCTTCTTCTTCGGATCCACCTTGAGTATGAAATACTTCAAGGCACCGAGCCCTATCATATTGTAAAGCCTCTCCTTCTCCTGCTGCGGAAGTCCTTCGAGCTTCCCGGATTCCTCCGAGGTAGCCTTTGCCTCTTCATACATCTTGAGTATGAGGTCGTCGGCATCCACAACCGTCCCCTCGCGGGACTTCATCTTGCCCTCGGGCAGTTCCACCATTCCGTAGCTCAGATGATAAATCTGCGGAGCCCATTCGAAGCCGAGCTTGCCCAGCACGAGCTTGAGAACCTGGAAATGATAGTTCTGCTCGTCCCCCACTACATAGATGTGTGAATCCAGTTTGTGCTCGCTGAAACGGCGCTCCGCCGTGCCCAGGTCCTGGGTCATATAGACCGATGTCCCGTCCGAACGCAGAAGGAGCTTGCGGTCAAGCCCGTCCGCAGTAAGGTCACACCATACGGACCCGTCCGGGTCTTTCACGAACACGCCGCTGTCAAGTCCCTTCTGAACAAGTTCCTTGCCCAGAAGATAGGTGTCGTGTTCGTAATATGTCTTGTCGAAAGTGATTCCAAGAGCCTTGTAGGTCTGGTCGAATCCGTCGAACACCCACTGGTTCATCTTCTGCCACAGGGCGCGAACTTCAGGGTCACCGGCCTCCCACTTGACAAGCATCTCGTGAACTTTGTCAAGTACGGAAGGATCTTCCTTTTCCATCTTGGCAAACTCTACATAGCAGTCACCTACCAGATGGTCACCCTTCTTGCCCGTACTCTCGGGCGTTGCGCCGTCGAACTTCTGCTCCCAGGCATACATAGACTTGCATATATGCACTCCGCGGTCGTTGACCAGGGTAGTCTTTATGACCTCGTTCCCGGCAGCCTTAAGCAGGTCGGAAACCGCTGCTCCCAGAAGGTTGTTGCGCACGTGGCCCAGGTGCAGAGGCTTGTTGGTATTCGGCGAAGAGAACTCTATCATTATCCTCTTCCCGGTCTGCGGCAGCTGCCCGAAGTCCGGGTCGCCTGCGATTCCGGCGAGAGTCTCCTGCCAGAACACGTTGCTAAGGCTTATGTTCAGGAAGCCTTTCACCACGTTGTAGGAACTTATTTCGGGACAGGAGTCCTTGAGAGCGGCTCCTATTGCCTCGCCGGTGGCGTCCGGACTCTGGCGGGAAATACGCAGAAGAGGGAAAACCACAAGCGTGAAATCACCCTCGAATTCCTTGCGCGTGACACCCACCTGCATCTGCGATGCCGGCACGTCCGCACCGTAGAGCACCTTCACGACCTCTGAGGCCCTGGAGGCGATGAACTGTTCCGGTGCCATTATCCCAGGTATGTTTTAAGAAGCTTGGATGCAGAAGGTTTCTTGAGCTTGCGTATGGCCTTCTCCTTGATCTGGCGCACCCTTTCGCGGGTGAGGTCCAGCTTCTCTCCGATTTCTTCCAAAGTCATTTCCTGACAGCCGATTCCAAAGAAGCTCCTGATTATCTCCCTCTCCCTCGGAGTAAGTATCTGCAGGGCGCGGTCTATCTCGGTGCTCAGAGACTCGTTGGTGAGCCCGCGGTCGGCCATAGGGGAATCATCGTTGGGAAGCACGTCCAGAAGGCTGTTGTCCTCGCCCTCCACGAAAGGAGCGTCTACGCTCACGTGGCGGCCGGATACGCGCAGGGTATCTGCAATCTTGTCCTTTGGAACGTCTATCATCTCGGAAAGCTCCTCCGTGGACGGCTGGCGCTCGTTCTTCTGCTCGAACTGGGACAGGGCCTTGTTGATCTTGTTCAGGGAACCCACCTGGTTCAGAGGCAGACGCACGATACGGCTCTGCTCGGCAAGGGCCTGAAGTATCGACTGGCGGATCCACCATACTGCGTATGAAATGAATTTGAATCCGCGGGTCTCGTCAAACTTCTCGGCAGCCTTGATAAGGCCGAGGTTTCCCTCGTCAATAAGGTCCGGGAGGCTGAGCCCCTGGTTCTGATATTGCTTTGCCACGGAAACCACGAACCTCAGGTTTGCGCGTGTGAGCTTTTCCAATGCTTCCTGATCACCCTTGCGGATGCGCTGGGCAAGTTCCACCTCTTCTTCCGGTGACACGAGTTCCTCGCGGCCTATCTCCTGGAGATATTTGTCCAGGGAAGCGCTTTCGCGGTTGGTGATCGACTTTGTAATCTTTAACTGTCTCATATCTGGTTGTTATTCATCCTTGCCGAATCCAAAGTATGCACTCTGACCGGCGGCGGTTACGCCCTCGATGAATACAGCCCTCTTGGATTTCCTGGCGATGTCTATGACATCCTGAGGCTTGCGGACCTTCTGGTCGTTCACGAACCGGATAAGGAAACCGTCCTCTCCGCCCGCCTTGGCAAGCTTGCCGGTTCCGGCGCTCACGATAAGCACTCCGTCCTGGGCCTCCTTGAGCGTTGCACCGTAGAACACCACCGTTCCGTCCGCATTGACAGCGCCCGTGGATTCCATTGTTCCAAGGAAAGTTACAGGAATCACTACGGTCTTGGAATCGCGTATGACCGTAATCTGAGCCTTGTCCCCCGGATGGAAGCTGTTGACCTTGGCCTGGAGCTCGGAAGTCGTGGCGGTCCTGGTCGAATCTATGGAGACTATCACGTCCCCTTTCCTGAGTCCGGCCTTGTCTGCCGTGCCACCTTTCGCTACCTCGTTAATATATACGCCGTCAAGAGAAGAAAGTTTCAATTCCTGAGCTAATTTTTCCGTTACGGGACCTATGGTCACACCAAGCACCGCACGCTTGACGGATCCGAAGTCTATGAGGTCTCCGACAATCTTACGTACTATGTTGGAAGGTACTGCAAATGAATAACCTGCGTATGAGCCTGTAGTGGATACTATTGCCGTGTTGATGCCCACCAGCTGCCCCGCCTTGTTCACGAGCGCGCCGCCGGAATTGCCCGGGTTTACAGCCGCGTCGGTCTGGATGAAGGACTCGATCTTGAACTCTCCGGTATAGTTTGGCATCTGGCGGCCCTTCGCGCTTACTATCCCGGCGGTGATGGTGGAGCGGAGCTCCTCGCCCAGAGGGCTGCCTATCGCAAGCACCCATTCGCCCAGGCGCAGCTTGTCCGAATCATAGAATTCGATTGCAGGAAGATCCTGGGCGTCGATTTTCAGAAGCGCCACGTCCGTTGCCGGGTCGGTGCCTATCACAGAGGCCTCGTAGGTCTTGTTGTTGTTAAGGGTGACCTCCACCTTGGTTGCGTTCTGTACCACGTGGTTGTTCGTGACTATATAGCCGTCCGGGCGTATTATCACGCCGGAGCCGCTGCCCTGCCTCTCCTGCTCGCGTGTCTGGGGAGCACCCTCGCCAAAGAAGAACTGGAAGAAAGGATCGGCCATCTGATACTGCTGGGTGGTCTTGATAGTCACCTTGACATAAACGACAGCATCCACGGCATTCTCGGCCGCAAAAGTGAAATCCGGATAGTCGGACAGTGACAAATTGACAGTCTGCCGCCCTGCAGGCAGAAGCGACTGACCTGCCGCATTGGAATTTCCGGCGTTTGCCGGAACGGCTGCTGAAACTACTCCATAGGCTGCCAGTGCGCTTAGCGCCACTGCTGCAGCAACAGTAATAACATTCTTGCTCATATATTGTTGTTTTTTTATGTTCCGGCTTGCAAAAAGGTCAAAATATATGCCAGAATATACTGGAACTTTTACTAAATTTGCGTGAAAACAATAAAAACAACAGTTATGGAATTCAACGTTTCTAGTGCAGAACTTCTGAAGGCTTTGATGGACGTCCAGAAAGCCATTCCGGCAAAGACCGCTCTGCCTATTTTGGAAAACTTCCTGTTCCGTCTGGAAAACGGCCAGCTCGAGATCACTGCATCCGACCAGGAACTTACTCTCCGCACGACAATAGCCGTAGACGGCGAATCCAAGGACGGCAGCATTGCAGTGCCTGCACGCCAGATCGTGGAACTGCTCAAGGCTCTGCCGGACCAGCCGATAGTCATCAAGACAGCCGGCGAGGGTTCGTTCGAGTGCATCTGGAACAACGGTAATTCCTCTCTGCCATATTTCCCGGCATCGGACTATCCTCAGATAAAGACCACCGGAGAGGACGCGCAGCAGATAACCGTCCCGGCAGAGGTTCTGGCCGAGGGCATAGGCAGCACCATCTACGCAACCGCGGATGACGAGATGCGCCCTGCAATGAACGGTATCTTCTTCGACGTAGCCGAGTCTTCGACCACCCTGGTGGCATCCGACTCGCACAAGCTCATCTGCTATACCACACCGGAGGTAAAGGCGGCCCAGGCAGCATCGTTCATCCTGCACAAAAAGCCTGCGGGGGTCATCAAGGCCATTCTGGACAAGCAGGGTGACGTGGAAATAAGCTTCGACAACAACAACGTGATGTTCAAGTTCGGGAGCACCCTTATGATATGCCGCCTCATCGTGGGCAAATACCCTAAATACAGGGACGTCATCCCTCAGAACAACGCCAACATCCTCAAGATAGACCGCATCCAGCTTCTGAACACCGTGAAGAGAGTCGCAGTCTGCGCCAACAAGGCTTCCAACCATATCAAGTTCGACCTCAAGCCGGGCCAGCTGGAAATAACCGCGCAGGATCTGGGATTCGCGCTCGCAGCCTATGAAAAGATCGCCTGCGATTACAACGGGGACTCGCTCGCCATCGGATTCAAGTCATCCTTCATGATTGAAATACTCTCCAACATGACCTGCGACAACGTCGTAATGAAATTTGCGGACGCACGCCGCGCAGCGCTCATTGTCCCTTCAGAGGAAGAGGAGGAAAGCGAGAAGATCTGCGGCATCCTGATGCCGATTATGGTTTCTTAACAAATTCTTATGGATCTTAATCTTACAAGGCCCCTGCTCTTCTTTGACATAGAGAGTACGGGGCTTAATATTCCTACGGACGGAATAATAGAACTCAGTTTCGTGAAAGTGTTCCCGGGCGGGGAGCAGAGAATCAAGACCTGGAAGATCAAGCCCTGGGATTACGAGAGGGGCCGCCAGATCCCTATCGACCCGCGCGCGTCGGAAGTGAACGGAGTCAAGGATGCCGACCTTGTGGACTGCCCTACCTTTTTCGAGGTGGTGGACGAGGTCGTGGAATGGCTCCAGGACTCGGACCTTGCCGGATTCAACTCCGCCAAGTTCGACCTTCCTATGCTCGCAGAAGAGATAGAACGTGTGCGCAAGGCGGGGAAAGACGTACGGATAGACCTTCACGAACCCCTGATGGTGGATGTCCAGAACATCTATCATAGTATGGAGCCGCGCAACCTCAGGGCCGCCTACCGTTTTTACTGCGGAGGCGAGGACTTCGAGAACGCCCATACGGCCGAGGCGGACACAGTCGCAACCTACGAAGTGCTCAAGGCCCAGCTGGACCGCTATCCGGAACTGTTGAAGAACGATGTACGGGAACTTTCGAAGTTCGTGGCCAAGAAATACGTGGATTTCGCAGGGCACCTTGTCTACAATGACAAGGGCGAACCTGTAGTGAACTTCGGCAAACACAAGGGCAAGACCGCAAGGGAGGTATACGAAACCGACCGTTCCTATTTCTCGTGGATTGCACAGGGAACCTTCACCCTGGACACCAAGGCGGTTTTCGAGCGTCTGGAAGAGCATTTCAGCCGCGAGAAACTCGCCCAGAAATGGGGCGGAACACTTTTTTAGACAATCCGGATACAGCCTATGAACATAGTAGTCAAGACAGCCGCAGGAAAATATATCGTACGCCCGGACACCACCTGGGAACGCGACAACGAAGACGTTTACCTTCCGGAGTTCGTCTCCGAGGTAAGCTGGGCCCCGGTGCTGTTCGCCAGAATCTCCAAGCCGGGCCGCAGCGTGGGTGAAGAATTTGCCGAAAGATATTATGACGGAATAGGTTACGGAGTCCTGCTGTACCCCGAGAATCTCATAGACGGATCGGCCGAGGGCTTTGCCTGCGCCAGCTGTCTGGACCACACGTCGTTCCTGCCTTTCCCTGTTTACAACAAGATCACACTGGGGCGGGAAGGCAACGTGTTCGAGCTGAAGGCGGACGGAAATCAGATCTTCCGTTACAACAGTGCAAACGCCGGGATGATCCGCAAGGCTATTGCGGAAGCCACGCGCTACATATACATACGCACCGGTGACATTATGGCAATAGAGTTGGACTCCCGCAAGACCTTGTGCAGGCGCGGAGACGCTCCTTTGCAGCTTTCAGGAACCTATTGCGACAATTTTTCCTTAGATTTTAAAATTATTTTGTAATTAGGGTTTCAAATCACTACCTTTGCCGCCCCAAAGTAGTGTATTAAACTCTATGAAACTCATTCCAATCTACACCTGGAACAAACAGGTCCTGAACTTTAACAAACGCGGCGACAGGCTATCGAAAAAACCCTGGTTCCAAGGGGTATTGCTGCTTGTCTGCGTAATTCTGGCAATGCTCTTTGCCAATCTTCCATTTACAAAAGAAGCTTACCACAGCATACTCGGAACTCACCTGCAGCTGCATATCTACGGCAGCGGGCACGATATCCTGTTCCCGAGGGATATGACGGTCGAGAAGTTCATCAACGACATATTAATGGTGATCTTCTTTTTCACAGTAGGTCTGGAAATCAAGCGTGAGATTGCATACGGTGAACTGTCGTCCCCCAAGAAGGCCCTTATGCCCGTAATCGCCGCCTTCGGAGGGGTCATAGCGCCGGCTGTCATTTTCACACTTGTCAACCACGGAACCGCAGCCGCAGGCGGATGGGGAATCCCTACTGCGACAGACATCGCATTCGCCGTGTGCATACTGTCCGTTCTGGGCGACAAGGTTCCGGTTTCGCTGAAGGTGTTCCTGACCGCCCTTGCCATCGCTGACGACCTTATTGCAATACTTGTCGTGGCCATTTTCTACGGCGGGTCCATAAATCTGCCTCTTCTGGGCGTGGGAGTGGTTGTAATAGCCCTTACCCTGCTTATGAGAAAACTTGGGGAAAAACATATCGCCCCTTACGTATTTATGGCTATACTGGTGTGGATTATCTTCTACTATTCCGGAATACACGCGACCATGTCCGGAGTGGTGATGGCTTTCCTTATCCCTGCCAAGGCACGCTACAACAAGGCCCAGTACACCCATAAGAGGAACCAGTACCTTCAGAAACTCGCACAGTACGACACTCTGGAAGACGATGCCGAGTTCCCCAACGGTCCCCAGAAGCATTGCCTGAGGCAGCTTCACAGGATAGCGCAGAACTCTATGGATATGAGTTACAGGGTCGAACACGCCTTGAGCCCTTGGGTGAACTACCTTATCATGCCAGTATTCGCCCTGGCAAACGCCGGAGTCACGATTCCGGGACTTTCATACTTCAACGTTTTTGCGCAGACCGTTGCGGGCCACCCGGAGTTCGGTATGGTAGGTTTGGGAATATTCCTGGGGCTTCTGCTGGGAAAACCTGTCGGAATCACTCTATTCAGCTGGATAGCAATCAGGCTCAAGATAGGTGAAATGCCTGCAAAGGCCAGCTGGGCAATGTTCTTTGCCGTCGCCTGCCTTGGTGGAATAGGATTCACGATGAGCATCTTCGTGGACACCCTGTCATTCGGGGGCGTGGCGGACGATGCCACCATATCCGCAATGAGGGATGCAGGAAAGATTGCCGTGCTTATGGGATCCATCTGCGCGGGAATACTTGGGTCTGTACTGGTGAACTTTGTCTATAAGATTCAAAAAAAATAGTATCTTTGCAGAACCGCCACTTTAGCTCAGTCGGTAGAGCATCGCATTCGTAACGCGAAGGTCGACAGTCCGAGCCTGTCAAGTGGCTCCAAACCCGGTCCGTCTGGTCCGGGTTTTTCCTTTTTTTACTATATTTGCACCACTATGAGCAAGATAATTTTGACGGGCGACCGCCCTACAGGAAGGCTGCACCTGGGACACTATGTGGGATCCCTGCGCCGCCGTGTCGAACTCCAGGACAGCGGAGAGTTCGACAAGATATTCATAATGATTGCAGATGCACAAGCACTTACGGACAATGCCGACAACCCGGAGAAGGTTCGCCAGAACATAATCCAGGTGGCTCTGGACTATCTTTCCTGCGGCCTTGACCCTGCCAAGAGCACCATATTCATACAGTCAATGGTTCCGGAACTCACAGAACTGAGTTTCTATTATATGAACCTTGTAACCGTCCAGAGGCTCCAGCGCAACCCTACAGTCAAGCAGGAAATCAAGCTGCGCGGCTTCTCAGACGACGAATCGGACAACAAGAAAGGCACTCCTGTGGGATTCTTCTGCTATCCGATAAGCCAGGCGTCCGACATCACCGCATTCAAGGCGACCACAGTGCCAGTTGGCGAGGACCAGGAGCCAATGATCGAGCAGTGCCGCGAGATAGTCCGCAAGTTCAACGCAACTTACGGGGACACACTTGTCGAGCCGGACATCCTGCTCCCGGACAACGCAGCCTGCCTGCGCCTCCCTGGAACGGACGGCAAGGCCAAGATGAGCAAGTCCCTTGGCAACTGCATATATCTTTCGGATTCTGCCGAGGAAGTCGCAGCAAAGGTCAAGGGAATGTACACCGATCCGCTGCACCTGCAGGTAAGCGACCCCGGCCACATCGAGGGGAACACCGTATTCCAGTACCTGGACGCTTTCTGCAAGCCGGAGCATTTTGCAAAGCACGCAGATTGTTTTGTAGGCAGGAAGTCAAGCTTCACCTTCAACAATCTTGACGAGGTGAAGGCACAGTACCAGGCCGGAGGGCTCGGGGATATGATGATCAAGAACTTCCTCACTGCAGTGCTCCAGGATACCCTGGAACCTATCAGAGCTCGCCGTGCGGAACTGGAGAAGGATATCCCGGCCATCTACGAGACCCTGCGCAAAGGATGCGAAGTCGCACGCGCCGAGGCTGCAGCCACCCTCGCGGACGTACGCCGCGCAATGCGCATCAACTACTTCGAGGACGGAAAGTGTACGTTGTAGACCCTGAAACCCCGTCATTCCGAACTTGTTTCGGAATCTTTCAGGGTAAAGTTAAATAACAGAAACGACTATCGGGGCCTTCTGACCCGGAACGGAAACATTCACGAAGCCTATCTTGCCGGATAGGCTTTTCAGTATCACCTGGGCACGTCCGTCGACAGGAGTCACAGTCGTAACGTTGGCGCTTTCACCATTGCTGCCACCCAGCAGGGTTGCGGGGCCCGAGAACGAGAACTCGAAAGGCTGCGAGCAAACGATGTCAAACACCACCACGTCGGTGCCGTCGGCATTCATCTTGAGTTTGGACGCTGTAACCTCCGGTACCGGACCCGGTTTGGTGAACTTTGAAGTGGCTGCGACACCGCCCCTCTTGTAAGCCCTTGCGCTGAGGCTGCTCCAACTGCCACTGACCGTAAAATCTGCATAGCCTTCTCTTGAAACCCGGCGGCGCGCAAGCGACTTGTTGCCTATCACGACATCCACCTCGTCACAATTCGAATAAACCCTTACAGACTGGTCGGAAAGTCCGCATACCTGCACCACCGGCCTTGCGCAGGCGCGGGTCTGGATGAAATAAGCGCCCTCTTTCGGGGTATAATTGCTGTCAAACAGCAGACCTTCGTTGATGAAAAGCCCGCCGAGGTATTTCTTCCCCTCGAAATAATCGAACACCTCGGAAGTGGCCGGGGCATTCATTCCTATAATAAACTCGTCCGGATGGGCCGAGTGCTGCGAGTCAAGTTCGCCTAGCCTTCCGATGTTTGCGCCGTTCACATCCGCTGCTCCGTCAAGTGAATTGCCGGCAGTATTGGCACAGAACGTTTTGTGCCAAGGGTCGATCTGTCTCGCACGCTGGGAACCTATCTGAAGGAAATCGTGCCCGCGCTGGTTGGAGCAAAGCTCCTGCGGAACGTCGAGCCCCCAGAGCATAAGGCTCGGGTGGTTGCCGTCCCTGGCCACTAGGCTGCGGAAATTGTACAGGTCACTGTTGGAGACACCTGCTATGCCGGTGCAGTCGATTACCAGCAGACCAATATCGTCGCACACGGACAGCATCTGCGGCGATGCCGGGAAGTCCTTGCACATAACGGCATTGAATCCCAGATCGCGTATTTTCTGAAGTCTGTAGCGCCACAACTGGGCCGGAATTGCAGTTCCCAGGCCAGCCGGATCGATAGATATGATGGCGCCAACCAGCAACACCCTGCGGTTGTTCAGGAGGAATCCCCTGCCGGAGTGGAACTCTATGTCACGGAAGGCAAAAGCTATGTCCTGTTCATCCACGATCTTGTTCGAGCAGATGACCTTGGTATTCAGATGGTAGGTATAGCGGGCATCGAAGTCCCACATAAACGGGACAGGAACCGTAAGGTCCGTGCTCACCGTGCCCGTCTGCGACGGGGAAAGTTCTGTTATGAGCTGTGGCGACGTAAGTACCTGTTCCCCATAAGGGCCTGTGATATTGTATATTACAGCTACGGTACTGCTGCGTATCGCCTTGAAATCGTCGTTGGCCAGAGTCGTGGATATGGACACCTTGCCCCAGTTTGTACGGACAGAGGTGCCGCCTTCCGCAATATGGATGGGATTTGTCCTGACAAGGCGCACCTCCCCCACTATGGCGCCGGCCTTGACGGAAAGGGTGTTCGGCTCGCCGCAGACTATGTACGGAGTAATGTCGTAGCAGGCCGGGATGCTGCCGTTGCTCTGTTCCCCAACAACCGCACCGTTCACGGAAAGAACGTACGGACCTTTGACGCAGTCCAGGCAGAGCTCGACGTGGCGCCCCATATCTGAATATGGAATGTCAAAAACATTGACGTATTCCGTTCCCAGCGAATCAGCAAGGACCGTCCAACCGTCGGAGAGTACAGACTCGGTCCTGGAAAGATTGCCTGTAAAATCCGCGGCGGAACATAAAGTCAAAGATGCGGCCAGTGCCGCTATGCCGAGAGAAAAAATTTTCTTCTTCATCATCATCCTTCTACAACAAGCTCAACAATTTAAAAATGGCGAACCCCAGATAGTTACCGGCGGCATAACCCACGATGCCTATTGCAAGACCGGCCGCAAGCACGTTCCTGTTGCGCATGGACGCGCACATCATTGGCACGAAAGGAGGGGAACAGATATAGGTTACGGAACTTATCACCATAGTGTCCGAATCAATCTTGAAAATCCTGGCAAAAAGCACCTGTATAAGCAGGGAACCGAATATCACCAGGCTCAGATATCCCAGCATATTGACTCCGCTGGAAAGGTCCAGCTTCGAGAAATCCGCCATTGATGACACAACTATGGAGAATATGTATATGAGATACATTCCCAGTTCGTAACTGTGAGGGCGGTCGTGGAGTTTTCCCACAAAAGAGGATGCGATTCCCAATGTCGTGAGTACCAGGAAGAACACGGTCATGAACAGTCCGTGTCCTATGATGGCGGCTATGCCTGCTGCCAGGCCCACTTCCAGCAGGCTTGCTCCGACAAGGACTGCGGCATTCCTGGTCCCGGAAGCCGTGAACAGGCCCTTGTAGGGATTGGAGGAAAAATCGGTCGCAGCGGCATCAAAGGACGTTGCCTGCGTGACAGGCTTTGCAGCTGCAAGGGACGGGCACGGCAGTATCTTTCTGAAAAGTCTTACTCCAACAGACATAAGGAAAGTCAGGTACAGGAAGCAGACTACCATATCATACGAATTCAGAAGCACGAACACCTGGTCCTCGACCCCGAGCATAGCCTTGAGGGCTGCCAGGTTCATAGTTCCGCCGGTGTAGACTCCCGTAAGCATACCGCCTATCTTGGCCCCGTCCGGGATTGATTTTCCGAATATGAAATAACCGGCCACAACGGCGGCGGAAACAGATACCAGCCCGGTCACAAGGGCGAGCAGCTGGCTGCGGGTCTCGGATTTCCTGAAGGTGCATCCGAAAAGCATCAGAGGAATCGCCAGCGGAATGGTCGCGTTGCTCAGAGCATCCTGAATCTGAGTCATAGCCGCAGGATGGAAGAGATTGCCTATGATGATTCCGATGAGGTACAATATCAGTATAGGCCCCAGCTTGCCCAGAAGCTTCACCTTCCTGCACAGCCACAGCACGGCGGCGGGCAGCAACAGATAGGCCAACACCAGTATCACATTCGAAAACATAGGACAAAGATACAAAAAAACTTCTGCGTGGCCTGCAGGACGGATAGAAAAAAGAAGCAGCGCACAGGATTCCGTACGCTGCTTCTTATTATGTCAGAACAACCAGTGGAGTGATATGTTCAGGTCGTTGACGGCCACGAAGGTCTTGGGACCGGATACGCGGGGCTCGGCAACATCTTTTTCGTCCGGGCAGTTCCACAGGTTGTGTTCCAGCAGCTTGCCGCCCCAACCTCCGGCTCCTATCTCAAGGTTGAAATGTTCCGTAAGCATAATCGTGTAGCCGAATGACAGTCCGGCACCCAGAGCCTTGCCCTCGTCCAGAGCCTGGCGCCACACCCCGCATTCAGAGAAATCGCAGTACTGTCCCTTGAGGCATATCCACCATCCGGAGTATACGTACCAAGGCCAATAGCGTACACCCAGAGAAACGGATTTCTGCTGATTCTGGGTGAGGAAGGTAGGACCTTCCGGATTCTTGAACTGCCAGCCGTTGAATTTCGCGCCTATCTGGGCCGTGAAATGGCGGGAAAACGAATATGCTGCATCCACATTGATGGTGCCGAAGTCCGCCCAGTCGAACAGGTTCGTGGACAGGTCAAAGGATGCGTGGTTCTCGGTCTCCCTCACAGTCCGGCGCACACGTTCCGGCTGATTCTGCCTGGCCTGCTCCGGCCTGCCGGCCTGGGGTTCCTGGGCAAAAGCGGAGGCAGCAATGAATATGAACAATATTGTAATGAACTTTTTCATAATGTTACTCCGCTATCAGTTTTTAACAATGGTGATTTTTG
The DNA here is from genome assembly GCA_024401805.1 of Bacteroidales bacterium. Taxonomy (GTDB): domain Bacteria; phylum Bacteroidota; class Bacteroidia; order Bacteroidales; family UBA932; genus Cryptobacteroides. Next base: position 20,724 of record JAKSKG010000004.1, on the reverse strand, counting down.
CAAAGGTGTAGTCTCCTATCTTAAGTGTTACGTCCACGTCTGAAAAATATGGACTCCCCCAAAACGTGAAACCGTTATTATATGTAGCTATTGATAGAGTTCTGTTGTCCGGGTTCCATTCGGCAGAATTTACCCAATCATAATTCCAGGCGTCAACAAAAATTGACCCTTTGCCTGTTTCCCTACTAACGTTTATGGAATTGACGTCAACAGTTGACATATCAATGTACTGATCAAATGAAATGACTAAAGTGTTGCCGACTGCCACTTTGACATCCGACCCATCCTTCACGCCTCCTATCACAGTGAAATTAGTGCTTGCATCAACAAGCTCCACCGGCCAGGAATAACTGTCAAAATCGCCTGTCATCGTGAGATTTCCCTTGTTGCCGGCACCAAGGTCGCTGTCACTCCTGATAGTAAAGGTCCTCGTAAGGCCTGAACCACCTGTTTCTTTAAGTTTGTTCAGGTTATTGGATCCTAGATTAACGTTATTCGCAGAGAACTGCAGATCCGCAAGATCGTCCGAAGCTGTCTTTGGCGTGAAAACGAAAGACTTGGTGCCTCCTACCCTTGCAGCCATCTTGATGGTTGTACCGTTCGAAGGATCCGAAGACTTGATACGCTTTCCGTCATTGATGTAAACAGGAATGAATTCGGAAGAGCAAGTGTGCCCATTGCCATCCGTGATTGTCAATGATATCAAGTAATTGCAGCCTGCAGGCAATTTTGCGGCCAGAAGTTTATTCTTTAAAATAGTAACGTGAATCTCGCCATTTTCGTAGGTTGCAGTTGCCTGAACAGTATATGAAGTTGCATTCCCACCATCTTCAGGGATAGCCCTGATTACTGCGGATACCGTACACCCGGCAAATTCTTCAGCCCCGAATCCACGTGAAGCAGAAACAGCAAAGTCAAGATACATATCATTGAATTTGGTTCTGTTCACATCGCAGCCCATAGTCGCCATCCCATCATCATATTCCGGAATATAGGTAATGTTGTTAATCTGGCAAGGTGACAGGGCTTCGTATTTGGCCTGGAGGTCCGCCAGGGCCTCCCAGATGGTGCCAAATGCGGCAAGAGAGGCGTCCTTGTCACCGAGTTGGGCAATGAATTTATTCACGGCCTTCCCCAATGTGTCCAAATCCTTCCATACGGTAGTGTACGTCATACCTTCAACCTTTGTACCCAGAACCGCAGCGGCCCGTGCCAACTGCAAGGTGAGGGCATTGAGATTGACCTCCGACAAGTCCGCGCCGCCGGTTAACTGCTGCTTGATCTGCTCCAGATTGTACCAGGTGACAAAGACGGTGGAATCGGAAAGGTCCGTAGCCTCAAGGTCTGCTTGAAGTTCATTCAAAGCACCTACCAGATTCTTTGCATCGGTCTTAAGTGATCTTTCGCTGAATTCATACCATTGAACATCTCGGAATATAATATATGCTGCGAGAATAATAAAGAAATTACCATTCTGTTTGAAGCCTCCGATAAGATCAAATCCAAGATACTCGATTTCTTTCTGGAACTCTGTGTCACCTTTGACGAAATCACTGAATTGCTGAAGTCCGATTGTTGAATTCTTTTTCAAGAAATCTATAGTATCCTGAATCCACTTGATTCTCTGCATAAAGGTGGAATCCGAGAAGCCCAGAGTATCCGACCACTGCTGACTGATGCTCACCAGATTGTCTATCCTGGTGTCCAGGGTATTCAGAATTTCACCCAAAGCCGTCTGCTGGCCCACCTTGATTCCTGCAAAAGTGTTGAAAATGAAATTCAACTTCTCGTTCAACTGATGGATGTCGGAAATGGAAGCTCCGTTTTGTCCGGCAAGGATATCTATCAGCGAATGCAGATTGGCATCAAACTTGGCAATGGTATCATTGTAATACTCCTGAGAGAAGTTCCCCAGCGCATCGCTGATGCTCTTGATTGTCATTGCCACGGTACTGTCCGCGCTGAACCCGTCGCCAATCAGGCCTCTGATTGCTGCCGTGTTGGCATTGATGGAATTCAAAATCTGAACAAGCGTGGAATCACCGCTAAGTACTTTGTCGAATCCAAGGGTGTCCAGCCTTGACTTGAGTATGCTCAGGTTGTTGTCCGCAAAATCGTCAAGAGTACCGTCTTTCCCCAGAATGGCCTTGATAATGGCCTTGTCAATAGAATCCAGCTGTGCCAGAAGTGAGCTCACTGCAGGTCCGCCGCCAAGGTCCCCGAACAGGGCGGCAAGCGAATCTGTAACGCTCTTTATAGTACGGGTGGCATTGAAGCAGCCGCCTTCTCCGATTACGGACTCGACAGCACTCATTCTCGACTTAAGAGTCTGGAATGCAGACTTTGCGTTGTCGTAATTGACAATATAAGTTTTGAGAGTATCACAGAGAGCCTCTATGGCATCATCCAGATGGGCATAATCATAGGTTCCGCCAATCCAATCGTCGAATTTGACATTCAGGGCCGCAAGAGCCGACACCATTGCCGTATCAAATTCACTATGCTTGATGTAGTTGGAATCCGCCAGCCACGAATCCTGGATGAAATGATTCAGGCTGTTCTCATACAGGGCACTTATGTGTTTGCTCAGAAGAGAATCCAGCACACCGTCCCCGGCCTTGACTATGGCTTCTATGTCATAATGAAGACTGTCAATATTAAGTTTGGTTGTGTTCCACAGTGTGGAGTCTCCGTCCCTTATGGCCTGTCCCAACGCAAGTTCCAGCTGCATAAGCAGGGTATCCACGTGACCGTTGGTATGATAATTGACAAAGTATCCGTACAACTCGTTGATGGCGTCCACAAGTGTTCCCTGGGCCGTAGTCATAAGCTGACTCCTGTCACCTGTAACAGTAAGAATCAGAGAGTTCACGCTGTCTATGAAGTCCGTGAAGTCCTGATATGAGTGCTTGTGTCCCAACTCGGCATAGGTGGAATCGTATCTTGCATCCAGACCGTCTATCTCTTCCTTAAGGCAGGCAAGTGCAGAAGTGATGTCCGGGTATTTCTCGGAATACTTGGAGATTTCGCCTATAAAACCACTGAGAGTCCTGATGTTGTTTGCAAATGAGACCAGGGAATCGGCAATGTCGCCGACGCTTCCCTCGCCCCCTAGTATGCCGTTTATCATATCCTGCAGGAGCCCCGCGGTGATATTGCGGGCCTGAACGGAAACGGTATCGTCCCCTACCAGGGAGTGCAGTGTCTTGATGGCATCCGTAAGGTCTACGGCCCAGTTTCCGCTGCCCTCATCCGTGAAGGCACCGCTGCCCAGGGCATCGCTGAGGAACTTGAGCTGCCACAGTACCGTACCTTCCGCAACGTTTGCCGTGTCACCGACAACGCTCTTGTAGGTATTCAGGAAATCGGTGTATGCAGTAATTGTGTAGTATGTAGATGCGGCATCCGCCTTGAGCAGGTAGGCTGCAAGTTTTTCGGAAGCATTATCCTCGGTGATGATGCCTATGATTGCCGTCTGGATGGCAGCAACAGCGCTTTCTATGCTCTGCACGCGCAGGGTATCGGCCTTGCCGCCAATGATTTCCGACAGATTGTCCGTAATCCCCTTGAGGTCCTGTAGGCTCAGTCTGTCGGCATCCCAGCCGCCTCCGCGGATAATCTCCAGATCCGCATTCAGCGCAGCAAGGATGTCCTTTAGAGTCCCGTCAAGTTCACCGAACCTGCGGTAAATCACGTTGATGGCATTCTTGATGCTGCCGGTGATATCCAGGGTTTCACTGCCTATGAGGGTCCAGATTTCTTTCAGTCTGCGGTCAAGGTCGTCAAGATTGTTCTGAAGGCCCTTTATTCCACCGACTCCGCAGTTCTCGAGTAAGGCATTGATCCTGGTCACGGAATCACGCATAGTGCCAATCGACCAGGTTGCCATCTGGGCGTTGATGTCGGCAATAAGATGGAGTATGGTCGTATCCGCGTCCTTCTGATCCTGCTTGTACTGGGCAATGGCTTCCCAGAGCTTGAGGTCCTCGGCCTTGAGGCGCACGATGACCGCGGTGGAGGTGTCCACCTTGGCCATTACGGCGTCCGTCCACTGGGCGGCGATTGCATCCACGCGGCCTACTATGATGGCAATGCTGTCCGCATTGGTCCTGACCGCGGTCTGCAGATCCTTGACATAGTCGGAAAGTTCCGTAAGCGATTTCATTGCCGAGAGAGTAGGAACAAGTTCCTCGAGGGCTTTGATTGCCGCCTCGTTGCCTCCGATGTTGCCGGTGTTGGCAGCTATGTCGGAAACTATCCGGTGCAGGTCATAGTAAGTTCCCTCGCCGCTTACCAGGAGTCCCTTGAGGGTATAGATAAGCGAATAGAGGGTACCGTTCTCGCCTGCTATCTTCTGCAGTTCCCGAATGTCCGTGATGAGGTCGCTCTTGTAATTGCTGTAGTCTCCCACGACGTCGAAGAGTTCCTCCAGAACGGTGATCCTGCGGTCAAGTTCGGTAAAAGCGCTGTCCAGGTCGTTGAAGTGAGCATCCAGATTGTCAAGTTCCGCTCCAAGTTCCTTATCGGCCCCCGCAACGGCATCGTCCAAAGCCTTGCGGATTTCCGTATCCAGGTCGTACAGGCTGCTGAATGCCTGACCGGTACGGAAGGTGAAGTCGAACTGCAGCGAGTCCAGGTTCTGGAGCGTAGCGTCCATCCAGGACTTGGTGTAGTACTTGTCAAAGAGGTCCTTGAAGGTCTGGCTGTCCGACACCCATCCAATGATGAGGTCCTTGCACTTTTCAAGAGAAGACTCGAAATTCTTTGCGAACTCGTCGGGGATGGCTTCCACTGCAACGCGCAGCAGCGCCAGCTGGTCCAGGGTGGCAAAGGTCTGGAATCTGGTCTCAAGGGATGTGATTTTGCCGGCAGTGCCGTTCTTATAGTCGTTTATGAACTGTGTGAGTTCCTCGATGCGACCGGTAAGGTTGGCCGCAGCCAGGGCATCCTCGGCCGCATCCAGGGCGGCGATCTGCGCCTTCACACTGATCAGTTCCGCATTGAGTTCAAGCGTAACGCTGTCGGATGCGTCGATCTTCTGCTGTACGGCGGCAAGCTGCTCCTCCAACTCCGCACGGGAGTTCTTGAGGCTTTCCACTACAGGGCCCAGCTGGGCCTTGAGTTCATTCAGGTCTGCAAGAGTCTTCTGCATCTGCTCCACCTGCTCCGTCATTCCACGCAGATCCAGGGACTCTATCTTATTGTGCATCTCGGCCAGTTCATCCCTCCTGCAGCCCGTCAAAAGCAGGGCTGCAGAGAGGAAAAATGTAGCAATTATTATGAAGTGATTTCTCATATTGCCGCTTATTTAGTAACCTGAATCTTAATGGTAGTAGTAGTGGCCATATCATCAGAACCAGCATTCAGGCCAACATCATCAGAAGTCCCTGTCGTATAGGATCCGGCAATAGTGAACTTCAATTTTTTATCTGAGTATTTCGGACTGTACGTACTAGATTGATTACGGAAAACGGAGTAGTTCTTACTATTGTATGTAACAGAGTAATTTGTTGCATTGAAGTTGTTGTCCAATGAGTAAGACTTACTAGAATACACCCCAGCGTATTTATAAACCAACATCGTACCATCTTCATTATACGGAGCATCAGAAGCAAACACCTTTCTCTTGCTCTGAGTAATAGATATCTCTGTCATCTGACCAGATCCATCATCCGGACCAACATAAATTTTACCTACTCGTGCAGCATTTGGATTCGAGTTATTCTTTGACAAAGTAAATGTCAAGTTCTCACCATCATAATTTGCTTTTGTCACAATACTTTCATCGCATGTGCAAACGTAATTATACTTACACCCGGTCGCACCATTATAATTGCAACTGAGTTTTACAGAATATTCTTTCTGATTTGCCCAATATGCCTCCATAGCTGTATTTCCAGTACGTTTTAGCTTATTGCCATCTTCACCATCCCATGAGGCTAATGTGAATGAGCATGTTGCCTTCTGCTGCTTAACAGTGAAAGTCAGAGGCACTTCGCTTCCGTCGTTAGGAATAAGGCTAACGGTCTCGGTCTTGGCGGTAACAGCTTCATTCTTGGCAACGCTGAGTTTGATTCCTCCGGTAGCCTTTTCAGGCGCGCTTGCGAACAAACCGCTAGCATTGGTATATGAAAGCTTGTATTCACATTCAGGATTCAGACTTACAGGAATCGTTTCTTCAAACGCCTTGAAGTAAGTAGTTGTCACCGTGGCATTATCCCTTGTGAAATACGTCGTAGGGAAAGAGCCCCAGAGCAGGCCGTAGTCTACCTTGTCCTGGACAATGCTAATACTGAATGACTCGGTAGTGGCATTGTTAGGCTTTATTACAAGAGTGGAGGTCTTGTCTGCCGAAGTCTGTGCAAGTGTGAACTTAAGCTCATACTCTTCCGGATTCGTATTGGACTGTACCAGAGCCGGACTTGTAATGTTAGCGCTCGTACCATCGAATACGAATGAAGCGCAGGCAGGAGTACAGTTAAACTTGATACCGCTGAACTCCTTCTCTCCCACATACTGGGTAGTAAGCGTAGCGTTGGCTGTCTGAACAGTGTTCGCAGGAGTGAATCCGGACTCGGCAGCATCAACAGAGAAGGTGTAATGCAACCTCGGCTGCTTGACTTTGACGGTCAAGCTTGAAGCTGCGTTGCCTTCCGGATATACCTTGAATTCTGCCTCGCGAGGGTCCTCTCCGTCAAAGTTGTCGGACAGCGTGATGTCCATACTTCCCAAAGCATCTACACTTACTCCGGTAACGACGGTGTTGTCAAACTCTACGTCATAGTTGCCTCGATATGCAGGGTCGCTGATAATCTGGAGTCCCTCGTAGGTTGTTCCATTTCCGTATGTGGCCTTGATCTCGGCAGAGCCCCAATCTCCGCTTACGAACTCCAGACCGTCCGGCATAGTGGTTCCAAGCTTGAGCTTGTAAGAAAGCATGGTCTGGATTATGGTCAGTTCGAGTTTCGAGTCGCTTCCGACAGGCTTGACTGTAATCTTTCCCTGCCTGCGGGCAACTGCGCTCTGGCCAATGGTGAACGTAAGAGTGTCATTGGCATCGACTGAAGGAGTTCCGACCATCATAGATGTGGCATCAGTATCCATATCTACCGTGAACCCGTCCTCACATTCCGGATCACAGATAATGCGGACCTTATAGGTGTTCTGGGCACCGGATGCAGTGGTAAGACTGCCTGCTGCATAAGTAAGTGTAGCAGGGATGGACTTCTTGTCAAGACTAAGGGCGTAAACCAGCTTTGGCTGATTTACAAGTACAGTGAGTTCGCTATCGCTGCCATCGGTGGTCTTGATTGTTATTCTGGCACCTCGTGCGGCAGTCTTGTTGGTTGTGGTAGAGAAGGTAAGTATGCCGTCGGTTACGGATGCATCCGTGAGCCAGCTCTGAGCCTCGGCAGGCACCTCGACCGTATACGTTCCCTTATAGACAGGATTTGCACTTACAATCGGTATTCCCGTATATGTTCTTGCATTACCGTTATTGCACTGAAGGGTATTTCCGCCGTCTGCAAGTGTGAGACCGCAGTCTGCAGGAAGGGTTCCTATACTAAGGTCATACGTAAGCTTAGGCTGGACAAGAGTTATGGTAAGGCTCTGGTCGGAACCTGCAGGAGTAACGGTCATTGTGGATGAGCGCTGTGCGTCCTCGATCAAGGCAGGATCAACCGTAAATGTAAGATAACCGTTCGATACGTTTGCATTGCTTATCCAGTTGCAATCCTCGGCAACAGTGAAATTGCTGCAGGCCGGTTCGCAGGTTATCTGGATACCGCTGTAGGTCTGTCCCAGACCGTACTTGGTCTTGAGAACCGTGTCACCAGTCTTGGACAGGCTGTCCGGAAGGGCGTTGCCTATACCCAGAGTGTACTGAAGTGCAGGTTGAACTACAGTAACAGTAAGCTTCGACTCTGTTTCAAGCATACCCTTAGGAGCGATTGTGATGGTGGCAGACCGTTCTGCAGACGTTCCGGCAGAGAGCGTAAATGCCAGGTGACCGGAACCTACGCTTGCGCTTGTGACAATGGTGGAATCTATCTTGATATCCCAAATGTCACTCGTATAAGCAGGAGTAATGACAAGAGGAATACTTTCATAGGTCTTGGCAGCTCCTGAAGCGGCAGTGAGTTTGCTGCCGTCCTTGGTAAGTCCACCGGCGTAAGAACTCATATCTCCGAGAGAAATAGAATAACTTACCTTAGGCTGTGCGACTGTGACTACCAGAGAGTATGTCGTGATTCCCTTTGGATAAATCGTAATGGTAGATGTCCTTGCCGCTGCTGCGTCAGAGAGAGTGAAATAGAGTTTTCCGCTGGTAACGCTTGCGGAAGTGACCATTGCAGGGTCCGAGCATACCACGTCGAAGTCATTGCACTCTGGGGTGCAGGTAACAGGTATGCCCTTGTCATAACTCTTTCCGAATCCGTATTCAGCCGTGAGGGTGTTACCGCTCTTGGTAAGACCGCTGTTTTGAGGAAGGTCGCCAAGGGCAAGGGTATATACAACCTTTGGCTGGGCAACCGTTACAGTCAAAGCCTCGCCGGAATATCCTTCCGGCTTGATGGTAATTGCGGAAGTACGGTCTGTTCCTGCAGACGAGAGGGTGAATACCAGATTTCCGTTCTGTATCCTGGCATCGGTAACCATAGTCTGGTCGCCCCTTGTCACGGTGAATTTGCCGTTCCACTCCGGTGTGCAGCTGAACGGTATGCTGTAAATCTTGTTGGCACCGTTGGCTGCAGTGAGTTTGTTGCCGTCTTTGGTGAGTCCTTCCGGAGCATCGCCAAGGCTCATTGTATATGCAAGCTTGTTCTGGCAGATTCCAACAACCAACTGGGCTCCACTGCCGTCCTTGGTCTTGATAGTGATGGTACCGTTTTTGATTTCATCATTGTTGGCTGCGAGCTTGAACTTGAGTTTTCCGGCATTGTCTGCGGTTGCAGCGGTAACGGAAGCGCTCTGGATGAAATCTCCTGATGTCTCTACCAGGTATTCTCCTACATAAACAGGAGAAGTGCAGGTAAGCTGTATATCCTTGTACTCGTGCTCATATCCGTAGACAGTGCTGAGGTTGGATGTATTCTCGGCAATGGTAAGATCGGCCGGCAATGAAGAAGCATCTATTCCGAACTTGTAAACTGCCTGCTCGACTATATAAGTATATGTCTCGGAGCCGTCTTTAGCCTTGATTTCCAGTTTTCCGTTGGAATGGGCGGCCTCGTCCTTCTTGGAAATCTCAATGACGCCGTCAGAGTCAGGAGCTTCGAACCAGTCACCGGTCTGTGTTACAGTGTAGCCCTTGCCAAGCACGTCTGAAACTGTAATCTTAAAGGTTTCAGAAACTCCGGACCTGAATGTAAAGGTCGTCGGAGCTGGGTCGACTTCAATGGACTTGCTGGAATCCTCAATCTTGACAGAGATATATCTTGATGTAAATGATTCTCCGGAAGACCCCTCCGAAATCACTACGGCGACCTGTGCATTGCCGGTCTTAGGCATCTTGTCCAGCATAGTGGCAGCCGAGAATTCAACTGTCATAGTCGTGCTGTCCGCAGACATTGTGGCATTTTCTACAGCCATAGACTGGAGTGCCCTGGTCTTGACATTGTTGACAAGTCCGCTTACAGTATATTTCCCAGCCTTGAAATTGGTTGCAAATCCAGGAGCCGATGCCACACTGAACTTGAGTACCATCTTGGAGAAGGAAGTCCTGTTCTGGTTACAGTACAGTATGTAATCTCCGTCACTGGTCTCCGGTATATATACAAAAGAATTCAGCAGGTAGTTCAAATCCTTCGGTGCCGTGATCAAGGCATTGAGTTCTGCTATGACATCCCATATCCCCTTGTCGCCGAACTGCTCTCCCCGGGTTCCGATAACGGAAAGGGCATTTGAGAACTCCTCTATCGACTGATATATGGTCTTCTTGCTAGTATCCGGCCAATCTTTTATGTAAGACATAATGCTGGACATTTCCGAAGCCAATGTGGCAAGATTCTTATATTCAATGTCATTGCCGCCAATCACCTGAGCCAACAGAGTATTCAGAGCCGCGGTAGTTGCATAAGTTCCCTCGGCCTTGCCGGAAAGATTGTCAACTTCTTTCTTAAGCTCGTTGATTGCGTGAACAAGGGTGGAATCCTCGGGGGTAACAAGATTCTCGTTCAACTGGGTGATATCACCTATCACTTTCTTGATATCCTCTACACCCAGGAACTTCTGTACTCCTTCACTGTTGTTAAGTATGTTTCCAAGCCAGTTTCCGCTCTGAATTTCCCGCTGGAGTGCAACGTACTTGTTGTACAGGTCGGTGATATCCTTGAAAGTGGTGGAACTGGTGTCTCCGATAATGTCTATGATCCTGTCCATTCGTGAAGAAAGGGAGTTCAGGATTGTATTGAGATCCGTCTCTCCTTTGACTTCAAGACTGGTCCAGCAGTTGTATATGCTGTTCAGACGGCTTACCAACTCTCCTACCGTCTGCAGGCTGCCGTTTCCGGCCCCGTTCTGTGACAGGGTGTCTATCAAGGTATTGAGCGAATCCCTGAGGTTCTGGAACTGTGATTCAAACTCCGTATTGGTGAATGTTCCAAGCTGTTCGCTGAGTCTTGACAGAGTCTGGGCTATGGTGCTGTCTGCACGGAATCCGTTGCCAATTGCAGCATAAAGATTGGAGACACTTGTCCTTATGGTGTCCAGAACTCCGGCAAGAGTCATACTTCCCGGACCTGCGGAAAGGATGTCCCCTATTCCAAGTGTATCCAGGCGGTCTTTGAGAGCCTTGAGGCTGTATTCCGCACCAATACCGAGTCCGTCGCTGTAGTCGGAGCCAAGCAGAGCGCGCACTATCGCGGTATCGGTCTGGCGCAGGTTGTTAATAAGCCCCGAAACAGTTTCTCCACTGCCCAGTGAACCGAACAGTGCGGCAAGCGAGTCGGTAACGTGTTGAATGGTGCGGGTCTGTGAGAATGCGCCAGGACCTATCAAGTCTTCGATAGCTTTAATCCTGCTTTCAAGTTCGCCGAAGGCTATCATTGCCTGGTCGTAATTGTAGATATATGTCTTGAGTGAGTCATAAACCTCGTTGATAGCCTTATCAAGCTGGTCATAAGTGTAATGACTGTTCCAGATATCCACGTTCAGAGCCGCCAGTGCGAACACCACGTGAGTGTCCAGCTGGCTGTGCTTGATATAATTGGAATCCAGCAGGTCCTGGGAAGACAGGTACTGCCCTATGTTCAGGTGCTCGATTGCAGTATCTATGCGGGAGTCTATGACACCACCCTCCTTGATGATGTCGTTGATATCTGCCTTGAGCGTATCCAGGTTAAGTCCGAACTGAGTCATAAGCACCGTGTCACCGTGCATGAACGCTGCGGTAAGGGCAAGTTGAAGATCCTCCAGCAAAGTGTCAACCTTACCACTTGTATGATACTGGCCGAACTTGATATATAGTTCGTTTATGGCGTTGACCAGAGTGGTCTTGGCACCGAACTGCAGGTCACTGATCTTGCCCGTTATGGCCTCTATGAGGGCATTGACCTCGGTCTGGAAGTCTGTGATTTCCGCTACGACGTGGGTATGGGTGCGCTTTGCATAGGTCGTGTCATATCTGGCATTGAGTCCGCCCAGAATCTCGTCCATAGCCTGGATGGCCGTAGCAATGTCCGGATAGGTGGCGGAAATCTTGTTCATTTCCCCTATGTGTGCGTACAGGGTGTCGATGTTGTTGTGGAACGACTTCAGAGAGTCCGCAATGTCATTGGCAGTACCCTCTCCGCCAAGAATGGCGTTGATAAGGTCCTGTATAAGTCCCTGGGCTATCTTTGTCGCCTGTGTGCTTACGGTATCATCACCTACCAGAGCGTGGAGCTTGTTCACGGCGTCGGTAAGGTCAGAGGCCCAGTTGCCAATCTCGCCGTTTCCTGCTATCATATTCAGGACTTTGAGCTGGTACAGGACAGTACCCTCGGCAGGATTCGGACCCTCGCCGACTATTCCCTTGTATGTCTGAAGGAAAGTGTTGTAGTCTGCAATGGTGGCGTAGACCGTGTCGGCCTCGGCCCTCTTGAGCCAGGCTGCGAGTTTCTCGTCCGCATTGCTCTCGGTAATTATTCCTAAGATGGTCTGCTGTATCTGAGATACGTTGGCCTCTATGCTCTGAACACGCAGGGTGTCGGCCTTGCCGTTGACTATTGTATTAAGCTGGTCTGTAATGGCCTTGAGGTCCACTATGCTCAGACTGTCTGCAGCCCATCCGTCTCCGCGGATGATGTTCAGGTCCGCATTCAGGGCAGCCAGAATTTCGCTCAGAGTTCCGTCAAGTTCCCCGCCGAAGCGCCTGTTGATGACGTTGATGGCGTTGATAATGCTGCCCTTGATGTCAAGGGTCTCGCTGCCTATCACATCCCAGATTGCCTTTATGCGGGCATCCAGGCTGTCGAGGTTGGCCTGCAGGCCGGTAATATTACCAACCCTGCAGTTGTTCAGCAGATTGTTGATGGCGTCCAGGGAATCCCTGAGCTGCGGAATCATAAGGGCGGCAATGTTGACGTTTATATCCGCAATCAAGTGCGTGAGAACTGTATCTGCGTTCTTCTGGTCCTCTTTGTTCGCCTCGATGGCAAGCCAGAGTTTGAGGTCTTCTTCCTTAAGGCGCTCGATATGGGCGGCATTGGTGTCTATCTGGGCGTAAACCTGGTCCGTCCACTGTGCCACTATTGCATCCACCCTCTGTACCAGAGTGGTGATATTTCCCTGGTTGGTGACAATGTCCACTGCCAGGTTGCGCACCTCGGCATCCAGGCTGTTGAGGGCCTCGATCGTTGCAAGAGTTCCGCAGAGTGAATCCAGGGCTGCGATCCTGCTGTCGTGGTCTGCGATGTCGCCGGTATTGGTAAGAATGTCTGCAACTATCTGTCCCAGATTGAAGTACGTTCCCTCGCTCTGGGTAAGGACGAGTTTGAGGGTGTTGACCAGCGATACGAGGGTTCCGTCCGTTTCCGGATCGCCGATTATCTTCTGAAGGGCAAGGATGTCCGCGATGAGCGTACCCTTGTAGTCGGAGTAGTCGCCTATCACTGCAGGAAGTTCCTCGAGTGCCTTGACTCTGAGTTCCAGGGCATCATAATTGCCGTCTATGCGTTCCGCATTGCGGTTGATTTCATCTATCCTTTCCGCAAGACGGGCCTTGGCATCCTTGACAGCCTGCGCAATCACTTCACGCAGGTCAGTGTCCTGCTGCTGGATCATCGCGCGGAGCTCCTTGAGGTCATTTTCCTGGGCTATGTCCTTGTCTTCGATAGCCTTGAGCCTCTGGTCCACGATATCCTTGGTGTAGTACTTGTCAAAGAGGTCCTTCATCACCTGGCTCTCTGAAACCCAGGAGATTATCTTCTCCTTGCTGGCCTCCAGGGCGTTCTTGAAGTTGTCTCCGAAGGCTGCCGACATGGCGTCCACTGCGGCCTGGAGTTTTGAAAGCTCATCCAGGGTGGCGAAGGTCTCGGCCATACCGGTGAGTTTGTCTATGCTTTCCTTGAAGTTCTTGGATGCGGCGTCCACTATGCCATTGAGGTCATCTATCCTCTGGCCCAGGTTGGCGCTCTGCAGGGCCTTGATGGCATCATCCACTGCCTGCATCTGGCTCCTGAGGCCGACGAGGGTGGCCTGCATCTCGACCGATGCGGAATCCGTACCGGCGATCTGAGCCTCCATCTTGTCGATGCTGCTCTGCAACTGGCTCTTCGCGGCCATGAGGCTGTCCACTGCCGGAGCAACCTGCTCCTGGAGCGCCCTAAGGTCTGCGACCGTTGCGTTCATATTTTTCACCTGTTCCTCGAGAGTGTTCATCTCGAGGTCCTTGACCTGCTCCTTCAAGGCATCGATTTCTTCCTTGTAGCATCCCGTTGCCAACAGCAATACCGACAGAGCGGCCAATGCAAAACGTTTAAAGTTCATATTTAACTGATTTATTATTAATCATTTATACACAACTTACCCCCCCCCATCTGCTTGCTTGTGGTGAGTGGTCAGTCATAACATACACTACATTAAGATGCGAAGATAATACCAATTATTTATATATGAAAGTCCTTTTTAGGTTCACAACAAAAAAATCTCCCTGCACGGCTTATCACCGGCAGGGAGATTGAATTATCTTGAAAGAAGTATTACTTCACCTTTACGAAATAAGGGAGTCTGTCGAGCGGAACGTCGATTGTGTAAGACTTGCCGCCACGCCAAACCTTTCCGAGTTCGTCCTTCCAGCGGCCCTTAGGAAGAACCACTGTGCGGGAGGTGGTAACGTCCATTACAGGAGCAACGAGGTACTTGTCTCCGAGCATGTACTGGTCGTTGCAGGTCTCGAATCCCTGTCCAGGGAAAGAGTAATCCATACTGCGGACGATTGGGTCGCCGGTCTTTGAGCAAGCGATAGCCTGTTCTACGATGTAGTCACCCATCTCTTCGTGGAGTTTTGCATACTTGTGGCAGATGGCCAGGTGCTCCTCGTCAAGAATACGCCAAGGGGCTACGCTGAACTGCATCATAGGCATCATAGAGTGGATCTGGCAGGACCTTACGATAAGGCTCTGGTCGATTGTCTTTGCGAATGAACCGGCTGCACCGCCACCGATCATATCCGGGCAGGTGTAGATGTGTCCGAGCATACCGGCTGCGATCATATCCGGAACAAGGCTTGCGACTGCCTTCCAGCTGTAGCTCTTGTCACCGAGTCTCTGAACGAGCGGCTGGCCGCCCATCTTCCAGCAGGCGCGGAACTCGTTGTATGGGAACTCTGCACCCAGCTTTGCCCACCACTGGCTCTGCTCGGTATCGAAAGACTTGCCGTCGTATGGCATAATGTCCTCTTCCAGGTAGCGCTCAGGGTCGCCGGCATCGAACTTGAATCCGTCAACACCGAACTCTTCCTGCATAGTGACGAGGATGTTCTTGAAATATGCGTATGCTTCCGGGTTGCTGAGGTCGAAGGCAGCACTTCTTCCGTTCCACCAGTCTACGACTGCAGGACGGTTGCCGTTGGCTTCCTTTACAAGATAGCCCTTGCGTGAGAGGGTTCTGTACTCCTGGCTGTCCGGTGACACGAACGGGCAAATCCACAGCATGACCTTGAAGCCCATGGCGTGGAGTTCGTCGAACATTCCCTTAGGATCAGGGAAACGGTCCGGTTTGAACTCGAAGTTTCCGTAATATTTCTGCCAGTTGTCGTCGATCATGATGACACCTGTAGGGAAACCGTTGTCAACGATTCCGTGAGCGTACTTGAGGATGTCCTCCTGGTTCTGGTTGTATACCAGCTCGATCCAGGTGTTGTACTGAGGAACGTTGAGGAATTCTGCCGGAGGGATGGTTCCGGTTGCAGGCATATGCTTTGCGCTCGCTGCAAGGAAAGCCTCGCGCAGGGTGCTGCCGGCCTGGACAAGTTCTGTTTCTCCACGGTGAGGATCGATTGTGATCACGCCGTCCTTGATGCTGCCGCGGAATGAACCGTCACACCAGATGTAACGACCCTTGTTGGAAACAAGAAGAGGTGTTGTCTGGTTGTTGAAGTTCTGACGCGCAAGGTCGAATTCGATGGAAGTGGTCTCAGAGAAAGGCATTTGAGGGCCGAGGTCTGTGATACAACCCCACCATTTTTCTCCAGGGAGCATCTCGAAGGACTTTGGTGCACCGACTGCAGATACAGAAAGTGTTGCCAAGAGGCAGATAAAGAACAATTTTGCTTTCATTTTGAAATATTTTAATAAAAGTTTTCCTATGGATTGGTCAAATTTAATATTAATTTTGTGAAATCTTGCGTTTTGAAACCACATTTTTTAACAATATGAAAAATTATTTGCTTTCACTCGCAGCCTTTGCTGCCATTCTGCCTCTTGCCTCATCCTGCTACAGGAAGGTTGAACTCAAATCTGAAATCACGAGGTGCCAGCCTATGACCGGACTTGTACTCTGGACTACAAACCAGGACAAGGACACCGACGCCATTGCTCTGGAGTATTCTTATATGCTCTACAACGACGTCTGCAAGGAAAAGGGCGAGTATGACTGGACCGCAGTGGAAAACGTTCTGAACGACATCGCTTCCCGCAAGCACCAGGCCGTTCTGCGTTTCCGTTACACCTATGTGGGACAGGAGACCTCTGTTCCGGACTATATCAAGGCTCTGCCGGACTATGAAGAGACCGTAGGGCTGAGCGAGCGCCGCGTCACCCATTTCCCGGACTGGCGCAATGCCGAACTGCAGCGTTTCCATCTGGAATTCCACAAGCTCTTTGCCGAGAGATATGACAACGACCCGCGTCTGGCATTCGTACAGACAGGATTCGGACTCTGGGGCGAATACC
The DNA here is from genome assembly GCA_024401805.1 of Bacteroidales bacterium. GTDB lineage: Bacteria > Bacteroidota > Bacteroidia > Bacteroidales > UBA932 > Cryptobacteroides. Next base: position 4,348 of record JAKSKG010000004.1, on the reverse strand, counting down.
ACATCTATGACGGACCTTGCGAAATTGGCCGCACTTTCCCTTCCAAGGAGTTCCAGGCCGAGAACGTCCGGGCCATGGCTTCCTATTATCACAACACCACCTGGGCAATATCTATTGACGCAGCCAACGACTTCTACTCTCCGTTCGCAGAGCAGCCGGAGCTGCTGAACTACAGATTCGGCAATTTCGACGATTCGTTCATGTGCCGCGACCACGACAACTACAACCTCACCAGCTGGAAGTTCTTTGGCGAGGAGCGCTACAAGACCGCACCGTTCGGTGGTGAATTCAGCTATTTCACACGCGACGACCAGAAGCATTGTCTGGACCGCGAGGGTATGTATGGAAGGGTGTTCGAGGACGAGGTTGCCCTGTTCCATATGACTTTCATCAACGCGAACGACCAGACCCGCTACCAGGATATGGAGAGGATCAAGGAGGCTTCCATATCTATGGGATACAAATTCAATATCAAGGAATTCCGCATCAAGGGAGGCAGCGCAAAGGTGCTTGTATCAAACATCGGAGTTGCGCCTATCTACCGTCCTGCATTCATCGCTGTGAACGGGGTGCGTTCCGACTTCGACCTTTCCACCCTTATGCCGGGCGAACAGCAGTGGGTCGAGATCCCGGACTGCGGTGCCACCACGGAGTCCGTTCCTACCATAGAATGTGACCACCTTGTTCCGGGACAGGAAATCCAGTACGTCGCCGGTATCTGAAATGCGCATCGCATGCAATAAAAAAGCGCGGGACTCCTTGAGCCTCGCGCTTTTGCTATACCATACGCAGAAATTACTTCTTGCGGTTCTTGTATCTCTGGTAGAACATATCAACACGTCCTGCGGTGTCAAGAATCTTGACTTTACCGGTGTAGAACGGGTGAGAAGTATTTGAAATCTCGACCTTTACAAGTGGGTACTCAACTCCGTCGACAACAAGCGTCTCCTTGGTGGTGGCGCAGCTGCGGGTGATGAACACGTCCTCGTTTGACATATCCTTGAAAGCTACAAGACGGTAGGTTTCGGGATGGATTCCTTTCTTCATATTACACTAGTGTTTTAGAAATCGGCCGCAAAGATAGCAATTTATTTCAGAAATGCAAAGAACACTGCCGCTATCATACATCCGAATGCGGCAATATGGTTCCACTGTATTGGCTGGCTTTTGAATACCGTTGCGCAGATGACCGTGAAGACGGTAAGCGATATAACTTCCTGGATGATCTTGAGCTGCATAAGGCTGAAAGGTCCTCCGTTTATGTTGGAGCCCATTCTGTTCGCCGGAACCATGAAGAAGTATTCCAGAAGAGCTACCGCCCAGGATAGCAGGATGATGACTATCAGCGGCCAGCCGTCCGAGATATGCATCTCCGACAGCTTGAGCTGGCCGTACCATGCGAACGTCATGAACACGTTTGAAATGATAAGAAGTATAACAGTCCAGAAAGCTTGCATAATTGCCGTTTTTTTGAGCCGCAAATTTAGTAATAATTGCTATTTTTGCATAATATGACACTTATCAAATCCATTTCAGGTATCCGCGGAACAATCGGCGGCCCTGCAGGCGACGGACTCAGTCCGGTTGACATCGTAAAATTCGTGTATGCTTATTGCGAGACTCTGCCTTTGCGCAAGCCTCGGCCTAACGGCAGCAAATACAAGATAGTGGTCGGCCGCGACGCCAGGCTGTCCGGCAAAATGGTTCAGCAGCTTGTTTGCGGGACTCTCATGTCCTGCGGTGTAGACGTCGTGGATTGCGGACTTGCCAGTACCCCTACCACGGAACTCGCGGTTCGCTTCGAGAATGCGGACGGAGGAATCATCCTCACAGCCAGCCACAACCCCAAGCAGTGGAATGCCCTGAAGCTCCTCAATGACAAGGGCGAGTTCCTTACTGCAGCCGAGGGCAACGCCGTGCTCGAATGCGCGGAAAAGGGAGATTTCGATTTCGCCGGGGTGGAGGACCTGGGCAGCTACACGGAAAAGGATGATTTGACCGAGCGTCATATCCAGTCCGTCCTGGAGCTTGAGACGGTTGACGTACAGGCCATCAAGGATGCTCGTTTCAAGGTCGTGCTGGATGCAGTGAACAGTGTCGGCGGCATAATAATGCCGGCTCTTCTGGAGAAACTCGGAGTGGAGTGCATCAAGATCAACTGCGAGCCCACCGGCAATTTCGCCCATAACCCGGAGCCTCTGCCAAAGAATCTGGAGGAGCTCAGCAAGGCTGTCGTAAACAACAAGGCGGACCTTGGAATCAGCGTGGATCCGGACGTGGACCGTCTGGCCCTGATATGCGAGGACGGAAAACCTTACGTAGAGGAATACACCCTTGTCACCGTTGCGGATTATCTTCTGGATGGGGAAGTCGCCAAGGGCGGCAAGAACCTTGTCACAGCGTCCAACCTTTGCAGCAGCCGTGCTTTGCGTGACGTAACCGAGGCCCACGGAGGAGTTTATCACGCCGCTGCGGTAGGCGAGGTGAACGTAACCACCAAGATGCACGAGGTCGGCGCTCTGATCGGAGGCGAGGGCAACGGAGGCGTGATCTATCCGGCAAGCCATTGCGGACGCGATGCCATGGTAGGTATTGCCCTGATTCTCAGCCAGCTTGCTCACAAAAAGATGACAGCAAGCCAGTACAAGGCAACCCTGCCCCAGTACTATATCACCAAGAACCGCATAGACCTTTCCGACAGCGCGGTGATAGATAAGATACTCGATGCCCTCAAGGAGCATTACCGTAACGAGAAGGTAAATACCATAGACGGTGTCAAGATAGATTTCGAGGCGGAAAAGAAGTGGGTTCACCTGCGCCGTTCCAACACGGAACCTATCATCCGCATCTATGCCGAGGCCAAGGATGAGGCTGCGGCAGAGGCTCTCGCCCAGGAAGTGATAGCCCTTGCGCACAAGATAATAGGCGAATAATTATCCGGCAACGCAGGAGAGATGTTCAGTTTCCGGACAACGCCGCTTGGCGAACAGCTTGACAAGGTCCTTCTCGAGGGCCGGGTAGGCTGTTTCTGCACCCAGAACTGCTGGGACCCCCAGACCGGCAAATATATGTACGAGCTTTTCTCCGAGCGGGGAAATCTCGCTCAGATTTTCACTCCGCGCGACACCGAACTCACTCCGGAAACCAACCATATCGAGTTCTCGCAGGAGTCCCTGGAAGGTCTGGACGCCCTTGTGGTGGAAATACAGGACGTCGGTTCCCGCTACTTCAATTATACCCGTGACGTGATGCAGCTCCTCAGCTGGAGGGCAAGGATGCAGGAGGGCCCTTCCATATACATTGTGGACCACCTCAATCCGGCCGGACGCATAGTGGAAGGCTCCGCTCCTTCGGTGGAAAGTGACATCTGGACACCGAAGGTCGCTCACCGCCACGCCCTTACGCTCGGAGAACTCTGCAACCTGTATTGCAACGAGCTGGATGCCAAATTCCCTCTGCACGTAATCTCTGCACTGGCGCATTCCAGCCATCAGCTGCTGCCCTGGCAGATAGCGCCCGCATCGGACATTCCGGGAATGTTCACCTGCTCGCTGTATAGCGGGGGTGGGTTGTGGAACAATACGGCAATCACTCCGGGCATAGGCACTGCAAGGCCTTACGAGTATATCGGAGCTCCTTTCATCAAACCGGGCAAGGCTTCAGAACTGCCTGGTGCGGACGGCGCCATTCTGCGCAGCTGCTCTTTCACTCCCGCGGCCGGACGCTACAAGGGCGAGCGCTGTTACGGATTTCAGATTATCCTCGAGCCGGGCGGTCAGTACCATTCGCTGCTCCATACCCTTCAGCTGATGCGGTATTTCGCCGAGCATTATTCCCAGTTCGAGATTACCCCACAGCTCCTGGTCAAGGTTGCCGATCCGGTAATGGCGGAGTATCTCAAGGGTGGGATCACCTTCGACATAGTTCAGGAACACGTAAAGATCGAGGAACAGAAATGGATACGCAAGGCCAAACGTTACATTCTTTACGACGACGCCCCTTACAGGATAAAATAAAATTTGCAGGAAAGATAATTTTCTCTATCTTTGCAATCCCGAACACGAATGGTGGGTTCGTATAACGGTTAGTACTCAAGATTCTCAATCTTGCAATATGGGTTCGATTCCCGTACCCACTACAAAAAAGAGCATCGCTTACGCGGTGCTTTTTTATTCTGTGAGGGGCAAGGCCTCGACCTGCTCTCTTGAGAGTCCTGTTGCTTTGCAGATGATCTCAATGTTCACGCCCAAAGACTTCAAGTTTCTGGCAGTCTCCTTCTGACCCTGCTCAAGGCCCTGCTCCAGGCCTTCTGCAAGACCATCGGCACGGCCGATCTCTATTCCGTCCT
>JAKSKG010000039.1 GCA_024401805.1 Bacteroidales bacterium | reverse complement strand
GACCCCCACGTCCCGAACGTGGTGCGCTAGCCAACTGCGCTACATCCCGAAAAAAATAAGCTTGCGGTTATGCAAGCTTATTGATATAGACCTGAATGCCGCTCTTGAGATTTGAAGCCTTGTTCTTGTGGATAAGGCCCTTCTTCGCGAGCTTGTCAATCATTGCATAGACCTTTGGAGCGTTCTCCTCTGCGGTCTTCTTGTCTGTTGTGTTGCGTATGTCGCGGATTGCGTTACGCGTAGTCTTTGCATAATACTTGTTATGCAATCTGTGCCTCTCGTTTTGGCGATTGGCTTTCTCTGCTGAAGCTGTATTTGCCATTTTGTTTATTTTTTAATATTTGGTAGTGGGTAGGAGAATCGAACTCCTATTGCAAGAATGAAAATCTTGAGTACTAGCCGTTATACGAACCCACCAAACTCGTTTCCCAATGCGCAATCCGCGAAATTGGGACTGCAAAGGTAAAAATAATTTCTAAAAAGACAAATTATTTTTCCTCATTCCCGGCAGTTTTCCAGTCCCAGGAATACAGTATTGATTCAACTTGTCTGAGATACTGCCTTTTGTCGAATTTCGGAGCATACACGAACGCCTCGGCAACGATTATGCTGTCTCCCTCTTTGTTGTAGAATGAGTGTGAAACGAACGGTCCTCCCATGAAATCGTTCTCCACCTCCCACATTCCGCGTACCTGTGCGAAATCACGGCCGCGGTATTTAAGGTATTCCAGACTCAGAGGGAAGGCCGTGCTTGTAGTCATCCAGGTATTCTCGAACATTCCGGGAACGTTGTCCTTGAGTATGGCGTTCCTGTGCTCAACAATACGGTCCAGGGAGAGTTCGTCTTCGGCACCGGTTGCAGGGTATTTGTAGACCAGAATGGTCTGGTTGGTGTATTGTTTCTCGTCCGCTACCCAGGCAAAGTCCCGGGTCAGCTTGCGCAGCTTGTATCCCGAAGGGAAATGAGGGGAGCCTCCGAACACTTCCTCTACCTTGAAAGCGATGTCCTTGGTTTCATACAGTTTGCAATTGGCAATGACGCGGTCACGCTCTGCCTGCTCGATAAAGTTCACTATCTTCCCGGATTCGGACTTGATGGCATCGATGGCCGCCTCTGAGGAACGGGCATATACCTGCACCAGGCACTGCGGGGCAGCCCATACGTTCTTCATATAATCCACCTTAGCCTGCTCGGGAGCGGATGAGTTCACGCTTACGAACACAATGTTGCGGTGGACCTTGAACAAGTCCACAAAACCGGACGGAACCACGTTGACAAGGGTATACAGAGGCTCGCTCTGAGCCAGATACGGGCATTCGCAGGCCAGCAGGTCCCTGACTTCGGATCCCAGAGCGCCTTCCCAGTCGCCTTTCTCCATTACCACTATGATCTCTCCGGCCTTGCCGCTTACGTTGGGCAGCAGAGCCTTTGTGCCCTTGCACCCTGCAAGACAGAGCGCAACGGATAGAATTGCAAAAATCTTTCTCATATCAATGAATAATTCTCCCTATGTCGTTCCCGAACGCCAGCATCATAAGCATTATGAGCAGGGCCATTCCTATCAGTTGTGCAATATACAAAAATTTCTCGCTCTGCTTGCGTCCTGTAACCATTTCGTAAAGGGTGAACAGGATATGGCCTCCGTCAAGCCCCGGAATAGGCAGCAGGTTCATTACTCCAAGCATTATGGACAGCAGGGCAAGGATGTAAAGGAACTGATGCCAGTCCCATACGGAAGGCATTATCTGCCCTATGGCTACGAAACTTCCCACAGATTTGTAGGCTCCGGTCGAAGGCGTAGCCAGCAGCTTCAGGTCCTTGAGATATCCCGATACGGTTTCCCAGGACAGAGCCAGACCGGCAGGAATGGCCTGAAGGGCATTGTATTCCTTTAATTCGACTGCGGTGCCTGGGAGCGTCACCCCTATCATCCCCGCCGTGTCCACCTGGATCTCCACGGCCAGGGTGTCGGCCCCGCGCAGGACAGTCGCCCATACGCATTCTCCCTTATGGCCCGCAAGCGCGGTTCTCGCATCCTGCAGATAATCGGTCGCATACTCTGCTATGCCGACTATCCTGTCACCCTTCGAAAGGCAGCCGTTCGCCGCATTGACCACGGAATCCACGACAAAAGGCACCGCTATGTCAAACATGAGCGGGGTGTTGAGGATGCCCTCTATCATTGCGTGGTCGATATATATCCCAAGTGTGTCCGTTCCCCGCAGAACGTTCACCTTGCGCACTCCGCGCCTTGCCATATCCGACTGGATGGACAGGAAATCCTTTGGAACGCGCCCGTCCAGGTCCAGGATCTCGTCTCCGTTGCGGAACCCCATCTCTGATGCAAGTTCGCTGACGTATACCTTGGTCCCGCGGGCCGGAATCACAGCCTCGCCCCAGATGCCCATTATCAGGATGAACGCCAGTATGGCGAATATGAAATTGTTCAGAACGCCTCCGAACATGACCAGAAGCCTCTGCCAGGCCGGGTGGGTGCGGAATTCCCAAGGCTGGGGTTCCTGCCTGAGTTGTTCCAGGTCCATGGATTCGTCCACCATTCCTGCTATCTTGCAATAGCCTCCAAGAGGCAGCCAGCCTATGCCGAATTCGGTCTCTCCCCAGTGCCAGCGCGCCAGATGCTTCCCGCCTATGTCAAAGAAGAGGTAGAACTTCTCGACCTTGATATGGAAAGCCTTTGCCCAGGCGAAGTGCCCGAGTTCGTGTATGAATATCAGGAAAGACAGCGCCAGTATGACCTGAAGCGCCTTAATCAATGCAATCATCTGCAATCCGGGCGGCCTCCGTGTTGGTTTGATAGATGTCGTCCAGGCTCGGGTCTGCTACAAAATTCAGGCCTGACAGGCATTTTTCGTTGATTCTAGCTATGTCGTAGAACGATATCCTGTCCTTCAGGAAAGCGGCTACCGCAACCTCGTTTGCAGCGTTCAGTGCGCAAGGCGCATTCCCACCCCTTCGAAGGGCCTCGTATGCAAGTTCCAGGCAAGGGAAACGGCGGGTGTCCGGTGCCTCGAAACTTATTGAGCCGAGCTGCGCGAAATCAAGTTTGCGGTTCCCCACGGTGATCCTGGATGGAAAACTCAGCGCAAAACCTATAGGTTCCCTCATATCCGGGACGCCCATCTGGGCAATCACTGCGCCGTCCTCGAACTCGACCATCGAATGGATGACCGACTCCGGCTGGACCACCACGTTTATGCGTTCCGGTTCCATGTCGAACAGCCATCTGGCCTCCATCACCTCGAATCCCTTGTTCATCATGGTGGCAGAGTCGATCGTCACCTTCGCTCCCATGGACCAGTTGGGGTGCTTGAGGGCATCGGAAGCCTTGGCCGAGGAAATACGCTCGCGGGACCAGGTTCTGAACGGCCCTCCCGATGCGGTGAGGTGCAGTCTCTCGACCTTGTTGCCCTGGGCGGCAAGAAGGCATTGGAATATCGCCGAGTGTTCCGAATCTACCGGCAGAATCACCGTGTTGTGTTCCCGCATGATCCTGGTGACGACGTTTCCAGCGGCAACCAGGGTCTCCTTGTTGGCGAGCGCTATTATCTTTCCGGCTTCCAGAGCCGCTATCGTAGGCCTGAGCCCGCTGAATCCTACCATCGCCCCAACGACCATATCAACCCCTTCGGCCTGCACCAGACTGCACAGGCTGTCCACGCCTGCGAATACTTTGACGTCCGTTCCGGCCAGGGAATCGGACAGCTGTTTGTAGCGGCTTTCGTTGCAGATGACCACGTGGGCCGGGTCGAACTCCAGGGCCTGGTCCCTGAGCATCTCCACATTGTTGTTGGCGCTTAGGAGCTCCACCTGGAACAGGTCCCTGTGCTGCCGGATGACGTCCAGTGTCTGGGTGCCGATCGATCCGGTGGACCCGAGTATTGCTATTCTTCTTTTCTTCAAGGTCAGAAATTTATATAGATGGTCGGGTCTATCGCCTCTCCGTTGTACCACAACTCGAAATGCAGATGGTCGCCGGTAGTGAGCGAACCGGTGTTACCCAACAGAGCGACAGGCGTACCGGCATTTACCTTCTCTCCGATTTTGCGGAGCAGTTTCTGGTTGTGCTTGTAGGTAGATACTATGTTCCCCTTGTGCTGTATCTGCATTGTGTAGCCGGACTGGTCGTCCCAACCGGCAAAGATGACAGTGCCGTCAAGCACCGAACTTACAATAGTTCCCGCCGGGGCGGTGATGTCCAGGGCCGGATGCAGGACCATGTCGAACTTGTTGGAAATGACACCTTTGACAGGCGTGAAAAAATGCAGTCCCGTAATAGGAAGATCCCTTTCCTTGTCCCCGGAAACACCGAACTGCTCTTCTTCGTGCACCTTCTCCCTCAAGATGGAGTCCCTGACGGCGAGCCTGTCGGCTGCCTCTTTGCTGAGCTTCTCTGCAACTTCCCCCTTGGCGACGCTCTGGCGGTCGATTTCCTCCTGCCCGGTGAGGACTCTGCTCAGATTGCCGGCGTAGAACTCCCATCTTGTTATCGCATTCTCCAGCGAGTCTATCTTAAGGGCATTTTCAACGGCATCGCGGCGCGACTTGGCATCCGGATATCCCGGGATTATCGTTTTCAGAGGAGTGAGCGCAAGCAGCGCGAACATAATAAGGAACACTACAACCAAGGCCGTAGCGCCACCGAGGATGATTCCGGCCTTCTTGATTTTCCAGTCGCGGATTTTGCGGTGGGTCTGGTTCTCGACAAGGCTCAGACGGTATGTTTTGTTCCACTCGGTTCTCGTTTGCTTACCCATACTTTTTTAATTAAATTTGCAAGCTATATGGCCAGGATCATCGGAATAGATTACGGCAGAGCCCGTGTGGGGGTTGCAAAGAGCGACCCTCTGGGCATTTTTGCCTCTCCGCTTGAAACCGTGCCTGCTGCAAAGATAATAGAATATCTCCAAAATACCGCTTCGCTCGAGCCGATAGAACGCTTTGTCGTAGGTTATCCGATGAACCTCGACGGAAGACCTTCCGAGGCTGCGGCCGACGTAGATGCCTTCCTTGTAAAACTAAAGGCGGCATTCCCTCTGGTTCCCGTTTCGCTGGAGGATGAACGGTTCACCTCCGTGCTGGCGCACAGGGCAATGATAGACGGCGGTATGAAGAAGAGCGACAGACGCAAGAAAGAATCGGTGGACAAGATAAGCGCTGCCATTATTTTGCAGAGCTTCATGGATAAAAAGACAGTATGATACAAGCGATTTATTTATACGGATCAGAAGTGCTCCGGCAGAAGGCGGAGCCTGCGGATATCAATGACAGGGAGGGAATAGCCTCTCTTGTACAGGACCTCAAGGAAACCCTGGTCAAATCGGAAGGATGCGGGTTGGCAGCTCCCCAGATAGGGGTGAGCAAGCGCGTGCTCATTGTGGACGGAAACGATATGATTGACATATACCCTTATCTCAAGGGGTTCAGCCGTGTGATGATAAATCCGGTTGTGATTCAGGAAAGTTCACAGAAGTGCGAGTTCTCCGAGGGATGCCTCAGCGTTCCCGGAGTTTACGCAGACGTGGTGCGCCCTGCCTCGATGACAGTGGAGTACTACGATGAGAATCTTCAGAAACAGACCGAGACTTTCGACAAGTTCGGCTGCCGTATGATCCAGCACGAGATGAGTCATCTTGACGGAGTGCTTTTCACGGACCTCGTGGCGCCTATACGCAAGAAGATGATTGCCAAGAAGATGCAGAACATCGCCCACGGCAAGGTCTCCACCCATTATAAAGCAAAAATCAAATAGAGATGGGAGCCTTTCACGCTTATGACATACGGGGCATCTGGGGAGTTGATTTCGATGCCACAACAGCCTATAAGGTAGGTTATTTCATTCCGGAGCTGCTTGAGGCCCGCGAAGTCCTGGTAGGCCGCGACTGCAGGGTTTCCTCGCAGGAGATCCACGATGCACTTGTTCGCGGTGTGAATGACGCCGGAGCGGACGTGTGCGACCTGGGGCTCAGCACTACGCCACTGGTCTATTTCGGAACTGCGAACTATGGATTCAAGGCCTCCGTGCAGATTACCGCCTCTCACAATCCGGCAGAATACAACGGGATGAAGGTTTCCCGCGAGAATGCCCTTCCGGTAGGGTTGGACAACGGACTCGGCCGTATCCGGCAGTGGATAGACGAAGGCCGTCCGACCCCTGTCGCGGCAGTGCGCGGCAAGGTGAAGCCTTTCGACATCCGCAAGGATTACATAGATTTTCTGCTCAAGTTCAAGGGCGACTATTCCGGAATCAGAATGGCGTTCGACCTTTCCAACGGAATGTCCTGCCTTTTTGCAAAGGATATATTCGGCGATGCCCCCGAGTACATATTCGACAATCTTGACGGCCGCTTCCCGAATCACGACCCTAATCCGCTGGTAGCCAAGAATGTGGAGGCTCTCCGCTCGCTCGTGAAAGAGACGGGCTCCGATGTGGGTGTCATCTTCGACGGTGACGCGGACCGCGTGATGTTTGTGGACGAGAAGGCACGGTTCGTATCTCCGGACCTCGTAGTGGCCCTGATGAGCAGGTATTTCATAGACGAGAGAGCAGAGAAGAACCCTGTGGTGCTCCAGGAGATACGCAGTTCCAAGGCTGTAGCCGACTATCTGACCCCCAAGGGGGTGCGTATGCATACCTGGAGAGTCGGCCGTGCCTATGCTGCGCCGAAGCTGCGCGAGATAGGCGGCCTGTGGGGAGGAGAACTTGCCGGCCACTATTATTTCAAGGATTTCTTCTATTCGGACAGCGGAATACTGTCTGCCATTATAGTTCTAAGGATAGTCGCAGCCCTCAAGAAGCAGGGAAAGACTCTGAGCGACGCAATGGACGAGATAGGCGGTTATTTCAATTCCGGAGAGATAAACTTCAAACTGGAGGATAAGCAGGGAGCCATGGATGCGGTGAAGGAGCATTTCGAGTCAGTGAGCGCCCCCGACGTCCTGATGGACTTTGACGGTTACAGGCTGGAGTATCCACAGTGGTGGTTCAACATACGCCCGTCCAACACGGAACCTTACCTGCGGTTCATCTGCGAGGCTTCATCCGACGGCCTTCTGCAGCAGAAAATCAAGGAGGTTGAGGATATTCTTGTTTCAAGGTTCGGAGCCGAAAGACAACTATAAGACTATGAAGAGACTTTTATCCATCATCGCGCTCTTGTGCAGCGTGACCGCGTTCGCCCAGCAGTCCGGAATGACCATGCAGAGGGCCAGGTCTCTTGTTCCCCGTCAGGGAATAGAGCCTGTCAAATCCCTTATTCCCACGGAAAGGGGCTTTTCCGTAGATACTCTGGACACGTCTGACCCACGGGTCAAGATGGTGCTCCGTTCCGACCATACCTGGGACTATGTCAAGGATCCCGGACTCGCAGTTGACGAGCAGGTGTTCAAGGAGGGATGGAACCACAGTTCCATTGTCACATACAAGGTACCTTATGACCAGCTGCCAATCAGGATGACTCTATGGCTTGTAGACTCTACCAGCGAGTTCTGTGTGCCTAACCAGGTCAAGGTCTTCTCAAAGTTCGGTTACAGGCATTCACGCAACCACACGGGAGTGGACCTGCCTCTGCAGACAGGTAAACCCGTTTATGCCGCATTCCCCGGCAAGGTCAGGGTGGCCCAGCGCAGCGGAGGTTATGGCAATCTGGTAATCATACGCCATTCCAACGGTCTTGAAACATATTATGGCCATCTTTCCAGGATAGACGTTCAGGAAGACCAGTGGGTAGATGCCGGCCAGGTTATAGGACTGGGCGGATCCACAGGACGCTCCACAGGACCGCACCTGCACTTTGAAACCAGATACAAGGGCTATTGCTTCGACCCTCAGTGGATAATAGATTTCGAGGCGGGAGTGCTCAAGCACGGAGTTTTCGTTCTGCATCGCAAATACCTCACCCCGGGTTCCACCTATGTGCCGGAATCGGAGGACGAGGCGGATGCCATATACCAGAGCGAGGAGGAAGAGCGTGCCGAGGAGGAACGCATAGCCCGTGAACTTGCTGCCGCCCAGTATCACAAGATACGCTCGGGAGATACCCTCGGAGGCCTGGCTGCCAAGTATCACACCAGCGTGAGCGCCATTTGCAAACTCAACGGAATAACTCCGAAGACAACCCTGCGCATAGGCAGGAATTTGAGAGTAAAATAATAACACCATACAGCTATGTTCACCACACAAAACGGACTCTATGTCGCCCATTGCCCAAAAGGGCCTGTAAGCATCTGCGGAAAAATGGCCAACCGCCACGGTTTGATCGCCGGAGCAACCGGAACAGGAAAGACAGTTACCCTTCAGGTCCTCGCGGAAACTTTCTGCCAGGCCGGGGTTCCTTGTTTTATGGCCGACATGAAAGGTGACCTGAGCGGAATAAGCCAGGCAGGTTCAAGTTCATCCTTCATCGAGAAGAGGTGCGCCGAGTTCGGCATTTCCGATCCGCAGTATCAGAGCTGCCCTGTCCGTCTGTACGACGTGTTCGGAGAGCAGGGGCATCCGATGCGCACTACCGTTTCCAACATGGGTCCGCAGCTGCTTTCCCGCCTTATGGGACTCAATGACGTACAGTCCGGGGTGCTGGATATAGTTTTCCGCGTTGCGGATGACAGGGGCCTGTTGCTAATAGATATCAAGGACCTGCGTTCCATGCTCAATTATGTAGGCGAGCATGCCGGAGAGTATCAGTCTACTTACGGGAACGTGTCTGCTGCATCAATAGGCGCGATACTCCGCGCTCTTCTGTCACTTGAGGACCAGGGGGCGGACAAATTCTTTGCCGAACCGTCTTTCGACATACAGGACCTGTTCCAGCAGCAGGGAGGCAAGGGCGTGATGAGCGTCCTGGCAGCCGACAAGCTCATGCAGAACCCGAAGTTGTATTCGACCTTCCTTCTGTGGCTGTTGTCGGACATATATGCAACCCTTCCGGAAGTCGGGGATATGGATCTTCCGAAACTGGTGTTCTTCTTTGACGAGGCCCATACCCTTTTCGACGATACGCCAAAGGCTCTGGTGGACAAGATAGAGCAGGTCGTGCGTCTTATCCGAAGCAAGGGAGTCGGGGTTTATTTCGTAACCCAGAACCCTACCGACATCCCGGACAGCATACTGGGACAGCTGGGAAACCGCGTCCAGCACGCTCTGCGCGCTTATACTCCGAAGGACCAGAAGGCTGTCAAGGCTGCGGCCGAGACTTTCCGCGCCAATCCGGAATTCAAGACCGAGGATGCCATAATGGAACTTGGCACTGGCGAGGCCCTGGTTTCTTTCCTTGAAGATAACGGCGCTCCCGGAATGGTCGAGAGGGCAAGGATACTCTTCCCTCTGAGCCAGATAGGAGCAATCTCCGAGGGCCAGCGCACCCAGCTTATTAACGGATCGCCAATCTACGGCAAGTATGACAAGGTGGTAGACAGGTTCAGCGCCTTCGAGAGCCTGCTCGCGCAGGCGGAGGCCCAGCAGGCCGAACTCCAGGTCCAGGAGGAAGCCGCTGCGAAGACCTCGCGCAAGTCTTCCGGCAACGGAAAGAAGAAGACTGCCGCCAAGATAGGCTCTGCAGTGGCAACGGCCGCAGTGGGCGCTGCAATCACCAGTGTCAGCCGCAGTGCCGGAACAATCATCTCGAATTCCATTACAGGCAAGAGCACGAAGAAAAAGGCTACGGGCAAGGACATTGCGGGGAAGGCCATCACCAATGCCACCTCTACCGCAATACGCACCCTTACAAGGTCGATTCTGGGTTCTCTCATCAAATAATTCCTCTCCTATGGACAACAGGACATACAGAGACATCATTGCCATCCTGCACCAGGAGGTGAAACCCGCCCTGGGGTGCACCGAGCCTGTCGCCGTGGCTCTTGCAGTGGCCAAGGCCGCATCACTGGTCGATGGGGAAGAACCTTCCGAGGTCAGGGTGAGCGTTTCCCCGAACATTCTCAAGAATGCAATGGGAGTGGGCATCCCCGGTACGGACCAGACAGGTTTGCCGGTAGCCATAGCGCTCGCGGTATGCTGCGGGAATCCAGAATATGGTCTGGAGGTCTTGAGGGAGGTCGATTCCGACGCCGTCTCACGGGCAAAGGCATTCCTGCCTAAGGTCAAGGTGGGCCTTGCCGATTCCGGGAAACTGCTTTATGCCAAGGCTCAGTGCGTCTATGCATCCGGTCACGAGGCGGTATGCTGCGTCGAGGATGCACACGACAACATAGCTTTCGTGTCATTGGACGGGAAGGTGCTTGTTGACAACAGGTGCGGGGATTCCACCGAGTCTGCCGGCGAACTGAACGGAAACTTCCTGGACCTGAACCTCATATACGAGTTCGGCAAGACTGCGGACATAGCGGACCTGGACCTTATGAGGGAGGAGATAGAGATGAACACGGCACTTGCCAATGAGGGTCTGAGGGGGGAATACGGCCTCAAGGTCGGCCGCACAATCGCATCCAGTATGCACCGTGACGTTTATGGGGACAACCTTATCCGGGAGGCGATGGCGCTTACGGCGGCCGCTTCCGATGCGAGGATGTCCGGTTGCCCTCTACCTGCAATGAGCAATTCCGGCAGCGGGAACCAGGGACTTACCGTTTCTCTTCCGGTGATAGCGGCATCCAGGATGCTGGGCTCTACCGAGGAGGAACTCATCCGTGCCCTTGCGGTGAGCAACCTCGTGGCGATTCACATCAAGTCATATCTTGGCAAACTTTCCGCCTTGTGTGGCTGCGTGGTGGCATCTACCGGTTCTTCCTGCGGAATAATAATGCTCAAGGGAGGTACTGCCGCGCATATGGCGGCTGCTGTCAAGAATATGATAGGCAATATCACCGGAATGGTATGTGACGGCGCCAAGACGGGCTGCGCGCTCAAGGTGGCGTCTGGCGTGTCCTGCGCTCTGCAGTCGGCGGTCCTGGCTCTGGACGGGATATGCATCGGAGCCACGGACGGCATCATTGACAATGATGTGGAGCGTACGATACGGAATCTGGGAGGAATCGGGGCTACTGCAATGTCCCAGACGGACCGTATGATTCTTGAGATAATGACGGGCAAGTAGCCTTCCCGGTCTTTCTATTCCACCATTTCCCTGACAAAGGATTGAATCTGGTCTTCGGGAACGCCGTATCCCTTCAATATGTTCCAGGCCTTTTCCTGAAAGTTGGAACCTTCATAATCCATGATGTAATCCAGACCGTCGCGGCACATCACGGTGAAGATGCTGTTGCGCGGGTGCAGTCCGGATATGCTGAATGACGTGAGTTCGTAGTCTATCGAGCATTCCTTTGGAGATACGCCCAGGGCGGCTTCCAGCAGTATGCATACATATCCTGTACGGTCGGCTCCCACTTTGCAGTGGATGTAGGACGCGTCACCTTCTTCAAGGTGCTCCACTATCTTGGCAAAGATTTTCTTGAACTGACCTTCTTCGTTCCCGACTTTGAATTCGGACATCTTCCCGGTGTATCCGCCATTGACGAAGTCCATGTCGTCTCCGAAGCTGCTGCTTCCGTAGGTGCGCAGTTCAACGTCGAGTCCTACGTTGAGGTATCCTCTGATATAGTCTTTTTCGGCCTGGGTGGCGTCGTCTACATTGGTTCCTCTGAACAGTTTTCCGTATTTGAGGCTTTTCCCGTCAACTGTCCTGATTCCGCCCAGGTCCCTGAAGTTGTTGGCGTGGTTCTCGTCGTATTTGTCGCTGACCTTGATAAGCCTGCGTCTGCCTGTGGTGGTGAAGGTTCCTCCGGACAGCAGTGTCCCGTCCTGCGCCAGCACTTGATACCAGAATCTTCTTCCCGGAATCAGATTCCATATTTCTGCGGAACTGCTTTCCGAGTTGGTCTGCATCTCTTGATCTGTCATTGCGGCGTCGTTGTACACCTGTACTGTTCTGATGCCGCTCCCTTCTGTGTTAAGATTCAATTTTACCGGCCTTGGGACATCTATCCTGTTGTTTGCGCTCCCGCCTAATGCGGAGTACCAGACAACGACGCTCACGCTTTTGAAGTTGTTGTCCGTGTAACTGTCGTCTGCAGCATCCAGGAAATCGGCCAGGTTTTTGTTTTCAAGGTTGAACGTCGCGTCTTCGAATTTGTACTGGGAACTCAGATTCAGGTTCAGGGTCTTGATTGCCCCTGCCTTGAACGATGTCTGGCTGCCGAGTGTCTTTGTGATAAGGCAGGACAGGTCGCGGCCGTCCATGGTGAAGGTTATCCTTATGTTCAGTTTGCTTCCTGCTGCGATGGAGTGGGGGAGCAGACCGGCGAAGAAGTGTGCGTCCGCTTCCGGTGCTACAGGCTCGCCGTTCCCGACAGTCAGAACTACAGTCTTGCCTGCTCCGGTTTTTGAGGTGAATTCCGGTTGGGCAGTGGTGAAATCCCCGCAGAAGGGGCCGGCGATGTCGGCGCTTGACGTGAATTCGACCGATCTTATGGTGACTGGGCTGCTGCATTTGTTGACGATGTGGAAGTCTGCGACCGAGAGTACGTTTTTCATTTCCAGGGCCAGGGATGAGGATAATTCCACTCCGGTCTTTATTCCGATGAGCGGGAATCCGGTCCCTGCAATGTGAGTTTTGGAACCATTGTGGCTCTGGTGTTGGCAAGGATCTACGCAGAAACTGAATGCGGAGGGGTCTGCATTGGTTTCCGTGTATGGGTAGAAGGCGTACCAGTCGTTGACGTTTTGCGTGTTGCTTACAGTCCCGGAGAAGGTGTTCCCGTTCTGGAAACTGAAGAGTTCGGCTCTGAAATCGCTGCCTTGGGCCGGACTGTGTACCAGGCTTATCCGGTCGGAGTCCGCCCAGGTCGTGGAAATGCCGTCATTGGAGGTCTTCGTGCCGGAGCAGTCGGCGATAAGTTCCATTCTGGTGCCGCCGGCGCAATCGTAGGTTTCGTAGGATTTGGAGCAGGACAGAATCGCTGATCCACCTGCCAGCGCTGCAATGAGCAGGGAAAGTGACAACTTGTGTTTCATGGCAGGAAATCTATGGCGTCGTCATCTGTTGTCCAGTTGTCTATGGTCAGGCTGGTGTTGAGTATTGGGTATTCCCCTGTCATGGAGATGACCAGAATTTCAGGGGTGCTGTAGGATGCCATTATGTCTGTTTGATGTTTGATATTCTCCTGCAAAAATAATCATTTTTTCTCTTTGCTTCGCATACATACCCGTACCGCGGTACGCTCTGAGGAGCGTATTGCTGCCTGCGGCATTGCCGCTCACGAACTGTTATTTAGAAATTATGATTGTTTTCAAGTCAGAGACTTGATTTCGGACTCGGAGAGACCTGAATACCTGGCGATGACTTCCAAAGACATACCGTCATTTTTCATTGCCTTAGCCATTTCCGCCTTCCCCTCGGCTATCCCTTCTGCTCTTCCTTCGGCCCTTCCTTTTGCTTCCCCTTCGGCTATTCCTTCTGCTCTCTGCACTCTGGCATAACTCATAAGGTCTTCAACTG
>JAKSKG010000038.1 GCA_024401805.1 Bacteroidales bacterium | reverse complement strand
GGCAACAAAGCCGTCATCAAGGCTTTCCGCAAGCAGGGTCTCGTCCCTTGCAACCTCTATGGACTCGGAATGGAGAACGTACTTTTCACAGTCAGCGAAAAGGAACTCAAGAACGTTACCGACACTCCAAAGTCTTACATCATCGACCTCAACCTTGATGGCCAGAAATATTCTGCAGTTCTTCACGAACTCCAGTTCCATCCTCTTACAGACGCTTGTCTGCACGTCGACTTCCTTGCAGTAGACGAGAAGAAGCCTATCAGCATCGAAGTTCCTATCCAGATCACAGGACACGCCATCGGTGTTCAGCAGGGAGGTAAGTTCGTTCAGTCAAGACGCTCTATACGCATCAGCGCCCTCATGAAAAATCTTCCTGACGAGATCACCATCGACATCACCTCTCTCGGAATCGAGAAGAAGTACAAGGCAGGCGACATCAAGAAGGATAACATCACCGTTCTTACAGACAAGGACGCTGTGATCTGCTCAGTACGCTCTACCCGCAACGTTGACACATCTGCAACCGAGGGTGAGGAAAGTGCAGCTGAATAATTCTGACCGCTGTGTCTGAAAGGGAATTTCTCGTGGTCGGGCTCGGCAACATAGGTGCCGAATACGAACATACCAGACACAATATGGGATTTATGGTATTGGATGCCTGGGCTCAGGCATCCAATGCTGTTTTCACCACCCAGAGATACGGTGACACTCTGGACATAAACTTCAAGGGACGGACCTTCCACCTTCTTAAACCGTCAACCTATATGAACCTGAGCGGCAACGCCGTGAGATACTGGATGCAGAAACTCGACGTTCCGCCGGAAAGGGTGATGGTAATCTGCGACGACCTTAATCTGCCTTTCGGGAAATTGAGGATGAGACCTTCCGGCAGCGACGGAGGGCACAATGGCTTGAAAAACATAGAGCAGATGATCCAGACCCAGGCTTATCCGAGAATCAGGATAGGGATAGGCCATGAATTCCAACAGGGTGACCAGGTGGATTATGTGATAGGCAGAATATCTGATGAAGATGCCGCCAGGATGGAACAGATCTGCCCGAAAGTGATAGAAGGCGTCCAGAATTGGGCATTGGCCGGAATAGAAAGGGCCATGACTTCAATCAACAGTAAAAACATTATTTAATTTATTGCAAATATTGCATTTATTGAAAATTAGTTTTAACTTGCAAGGCAATAGAGAATTATAATAATATCCTAATATTAACAATCAATTAATTGAATTATTATGAAACAGCTTGTTGACGCTATCAATGCAAACATCGAGGCTTTCCAGGTAAACGCTGAGGCTCAGGTAGTTAAGGGAAACAAGGCCGCTGGCGCACGCGCTCGCAAAGCCGCTCTCGAAATCATCAAAGGACTCAAGGAGTTCCGCAAAGTTTCTGTAGAGGAAGCTAAGAAGTAATATGCAACGTTTCTAAACCTTCCTGCATCTAATATACAGGTTTAGGTTTTAGTACACATTAAAGGGTCGGTAAGTTCATATGCTTCCGGCCCTTTGCATTTCTTGCAAAAAATACCTATCTATGCATAGGAAATGCTCAAAACTCTGGCCATAATACTCTCCGTGTTCAACACTCTGCTGATTCCGGTCCAATTCAAGGATACGGATATGGTTTCCACCGACGCCCAGATTCAGGACATTTCAAACAAATGCGCCGCATACTTTACGAAACAGTTTTCCGGGGAGGTGAATTATTCGATAAGCGTGGGCGGATGCATAACTCTGGACTCGGACATATCATATTACGGGCAGGACCGCGATTCCGAAATCGACCCTTTCTGCGCCAGACTGGTACGAGAAGCCTGTGCGAAATCGGATCCCGGAATCGATTTCAACTCCTTCTGCAACAAAGAGGAAAGGGTTGTTGATCTTGTCATCTTCTATGTTGCGGGCTCGTCCGAATCGGATGGCGACGGAACCGATTTCCTGTGGCCTCAGTTTTCAACCCTTTCCGGCAAAGGAGAAGCCATATTCCACGACAATTGCAGGATAGACAATTTCATAATATTCCCGGAACTGTCCCAAGGCAGCATGGCCGGAGCCGGAAGGCTCTGCCACGAGATAGGCCATTATCTGGGGTTCCCCGACCTGTACGACACTGACGGCTCCGGCAGCGGCGGATCGGTAACAGATGTCATTGGCACACTTTCCCTTATGGGCGGCGGCTATCTGAACGGAAGCGGAGGCCTCCCCCCTTCATTCACAGCCGTCGAGAGGGAGCTTGCCGGGACCGGCAGGTGCATCACCGCCGAACCGGGAGAGTTCAGGCTCAATCCTGATTATGAATATCTCAAACTTGACTCCCACGTGCCGGGAGAGTATTATCTGATGGAGTACAATTCTTTCGCAGGAGGGCTGGTCATCTATTACATCGACAAGTCGGCACAGAATGCAGGCTGGTCGGATAGGTTCGGCCGCGAACTCACTGCGGCTCAGAGATGGCGGTTCAACGAAGTCAACTGCCGCCCCGGACAGGAATGTGCAAGGACATCTGCCGGGACGTTCAGGTTCAAGGACGGGTATCAGGCGCCTCTCTATGTGACTGCGGAGAATACGGATGGCGGACAGCTTGCGGTAAAGATATCGGAAATCGCCTGCATCAGGGACCTGAGGGCATATCAGGACGGAGCCGCCATAAGGTTCAGCGTAAACGAAGAATACGGAACCATCTGGAAATGCACCCTGGAATGGCATCAGGAGGGGCTGATCAGGGACTATATGGTACCGTCATTTTCGGACGGTGAATATTTTGCAGTCCTGGACGGGAAACTGGAACCGGGAAAGGACTGCCGCTGTGTCATCAACATATATTCCGACAACGGAAAATGGTTCACCCTAGAGAAGCAGTTCAAGACATCCTGGTGGAACAAGGACAGTATACCGTACATGATATTCAGCCAGGATGATAGGAATTCCGACGGTTCGTTCATCAGGGGGAAGATGATCCCTCTCAAGGTATTCAACCTGCCGTACCAGAACGGAACCGACTGGTTCTTCGATGGCCGGAAGATAGATGGGGGCTGGATCAGGCTCACCGGATCCGGGGAACTGCGTGCAGAAGTGTCGTGCCCGGATTCACGCACGCAGGTTCTGGTAAAAGAGATTGTAGTCAAATGAAAAGGCTCATTGCAATATTGACCATACTCATTTCCGCAGCATCCTGCAGCGGCAGGCTGGAACGTGACTTTTTGGAGAGTCCGGAAGTGAGGCTGTCCGTAGACAACAGGACGCTGTTCGTGTACGACCCTCTGACCTGCCAGATGGGATACGACGCCACGGACTGCCGCTTCCACGTAATGAAGGACAACGCCTCCGATTATTATATGCTCACCCTGTCGAAACAGCCATCAAGCGAAGGCGAGCATATCAAGGGGGACATAAGCTGGACGACGTCCGACAGCATCGAAAACAGAAAAAACATCGCCTTCACGGTAATGAAACTGGAAGGCGACATTATATGGTTATGGAACGCAGACCAGCGCATCGCCGTCTGCGTGAAGAAACTAATATGACTGTGCGATTGCGATGAAGTCCTCGGCCTTGAGCGCAGCTCCTCCGATGAGACCTCCGTCAATATCCTTCTGGGCAAAGAGTTCCTTGGCATTTGAAGGCTTGCAGCTTCCTCCGTAAAGGATGGTGGTATCCTCTGCGACCTGAGCGCCGAATTTGTCGGCAATCACCTTGCGGATGAACGCGTGGATTTCCTCTGCCTGGTCTGCAGTGGCGGTCTTGCCTGTTCCGATGGCCCATACAGGCTCGTAGGCAACGACTATGTTCTTCATATCCTCTGCAGTGAAGTTGTAGAGAACGTTCTTGATCTGGGACTCACATACATCGAAATGCTTGCCGGCCTCTCTCTCTTCCAGATTCTCACCTACGCAAAGGATGACCTTGAGTCCGTTTGCAAGAGCGAGCTTTGTCTTCTCGACAAGCTTCGCGTCTGTCTCGGTGTAGTACTGGCGGCGCTCTGAATGACCGAGGATAGTGTACTCACATCCGACTGAGGCAAGCATGTTTGCTGCAACCTCTCCGGTATATGCGCCCTTTTCATGGTCTGCGCAATTCTCGGCAGAAAGGCTTACGACTGTTCCCTTGACAACTTCAGCTACAGGATAGAGATGTGTGAAAGGAGTTGCAATAACAAGCTTCACGTCTGCTGGAACCTCATTGGACTTGGCAACGACTGCCTTGGCGAGTTCAACGCCCTCGGGAACTGTGGTGTTCATTTTCCAGTTTCCGGCTACGATTTTCTTTCTCATTTTATCTTAAGGATTTAATAATTTCATTTGCTCTGCAAATTTAGTAAATTTGTAGGCTTTAATAAAAAGAAACGATGAATAATTTTTTCGACGAGTTGAAATGGAGGGGGATGATTCACAGCGTGACTCCCGGTACAGAAGAAGAACTTAAGAAAGGTCCTATGTCCGCATACGTGGGAATAGACCCTACGGGAGACTCCCTTCACATAGGCCATCTGGTCAGCATAATGATACTCAAGCACTTCCAGGCCTGCGGCAACAAGCCATACGCTCTTGTGGGAGGCGCAACCGGAATGATCGGCGACCCCAGCATGAAAAGCCACGAACGCAATCTGCTTGACAGCGAGACGCTTGCCCACAACGTAAAGTGCATCAAGGAGCAGCTCGGGAAATTCCTGGACTTCGATTCCGACGCTCCGAACAAGGCGGAACTCGTGAACAATTACGACTGGATGAAGGACTATTCTTTCATAGATTTCACCAGGGATATAGGCAAGATGATCACCGTCAACTATATGATGGCCAAGGACTCTGTCAAGAAAAGGCTGGGGGACGAATCCCGCGAGGGAATGTCCTTCACCGAATTCACATATCAGCTGCTCCAGGGCTATGATTTCGTATATCTCTACGAGAATCACGGAGTAAAGCTCCAGCTGGGAGGAGCGGACCAGTGGGGCAACATAACCACCGGAACGGAGATGATACGCCGCCGCAACGGAGGCGAGGCCTACGCCCTTACCTGTCCCCTCATAACCAAGGCCGACGGAGGGAAGTTCGGAAAGACCGAGAAAGGCAATATCTGGCTCGATCCGGAGCGCACCAGCCCATACCAGTTCTACCAGTTCTGGCTGAACGTCAGCGATGATGATGCCGAGAAATACATCAAGATTTTCACTCTTCTGGACAGGCAGACAATAGAATCCGCCATCGAGGAGCACCGTCAGGATCCCGGACAGCGCAAGCTTCAGAAACTGCTTGCAAAGGAGGTGACCATAATGGTTCACTCCGAGAAAGAGTATGAAAACGCTGTCAAAGCTTCTCAGATGCTGTTCGGAAAGGCAACTTCGGAAGATTTGCGCAGCCTGGACGAGAAAACCTTCCTTGCAGTGTTCGACGGCGTGCCTACCTTCGACATCCAGCGCAGCAGCCTGCCTGTAAACATAGTGGACCTGATTGCAGTGGAAACTACCATATTCCCGTCCAAGGGTGAGGCCCGCAAGATGATACAGGGCAACGGATTCAGCCTGAACAAGGAGAAAGTAACATCAGCAGACTATCAGGTAAGCGAGTCCGACATAATCGACGGCAAGTATATACTCGCCCAGAAAGGCAAGAAGGACTATTACATCATAAACGTCAAGTAATGGAAGGAGCCAGCACAAGACAACTCAAGGTGGCGCGCGAAATCCAGCGGGACCTTGCACAGATCATACGCAACAAGGGACTTGCCGCCTATGACGGCGCAATGGTAACCGTGAGCGAGGTGCGGATAAGCCCGGACCTCTCCATAGCCAAGGTGTTCACGAGCATATTCCCGTCATCGAAACAGGAAACCGTAATGAAGATGCTCCAGGACGACTCCAGGGCTCTGCGAGGGGAACTCGGCCGTATGGTGGCAAAGCAGCTTCGCATTGTCCCGGAACTCACTTTCATACTTGACACTACCCTGGACTATGCCGAGCATATAGAGGAACTGCTCAAGAAGTGAGAGGAATAACGCTGCATATCGCATTCCGTTATCTGTTCGCCAGGAAGACTCATAACGTGATCAATGTCATTTCGGCGATAAGCGTAGCCGGAATGGCGATAGGCACTGCAGCCCTTATCCTCATCCTTTCCGTATACAACGGCTTCGACAACCTTATCAAGGACAATCTGTCCGACATGGACCCGGATTTCAGGATAGAACCGGCAACGGGGAAATACTTTGTACCAGACACTCGGACCGTAAGCGCCCTGGAGCAATTGGGCAGAATCGAGCCTGTGCTGGAGGATAACGTATTCTTCGCATATTCGGACCGCCAGGGAATCGCCCGTGCCAAAGGAGTCGGCCCTGCATATCCCGAGTCCTGCGGATTGAGCGGCCATATAGTGGAGGGCGAATCCCGCCTGCACCTCGGAGACATTCCGTATGCCCTGCTGGGATCCACACTTGCATACGGCAACGGCATACATCCCAGATTCATCGACATGATGACCCTGTATTACCCCCAGAGGAACTCGAGCATATCGCTCAGCAATCCCGCATCTGCGCTTAACAGCCTCAAGGTGCGTCCCGGGGGAATCTTCAGCATCAGTGCCGATACCGATGCCGACCTTCTGGTACTTCCATACGAATCCATGCAGGAACTCCTGGATTGCACGGACGAGGTCAACGCGCTGGAACTCAGGCTGTCCCCTGCTGCCGGAAAGACAAGGACGGCGGACGTGGAGTCAATTGTAGGAAACGGATTCACTGTACTGGACAGGTTCCAGCAGCACCCTGCCCTGTTCCGTATGATGCGCTACGAGAAGGCGGCCATCTACCTCATATTGATCTTTGTGGTGATAATCATCGCCTTCAACATCTTCGGTTCCCTTTCGATGCTGATAATCGAAAAGAAAGACGACATACGCACCTTGAGCGCGCTTGGCGCCGGCGACAAGGAAATACGAAGGATATTCGTTCTGGAAGGATGGATGATTTCGCTGTTCGGCCTTGCGATAGGTCTGGTTGCAGGAATAGCCATTACTCTGCTTCAGCAGTATTGCGGGATAGTGAAACTGCCGGGAAATTACCTTGTCCAGTACTATCCTATCGCCTTGAAAGCTGCCGACGTATTGGCCACCGCTGCGGGAGTTGCCACAACGGGATGGGTCATTGCCCGATTGTCTTCAAGAGCATCGCGTTCCTGACCGCCTGAACCTTATCCTCCTGCCTTCCGTCATCCTGAACAACGTCATCCCGGACTACGATCCGGGATTGTTTCAGGATCTGCTTCAGGATCTCCAACCCGAATTCGACCGCATACCCTGCGCTGCGCCCGGTTACAATGCGTCCGCTGGTAAGCGCCGGAGCCGGGACGAACTTTGCCCCTTTGGCCTCGAGATAACCCTCGAAACCGTCAAAACAGGTGAATTCGACGCCCTGCAGGTCATCCAACTGCCCCAGCACAAGTCCGGGAGCGGCACAGATGGCGGCAACGGTCCCGCCGGCGGCATAGTGTTCCTTCATCGCCTTGACCAGTTTGCCGCAGGCCGCCAGATTCTTTGATCCGGGCATTCCGCCGGGGAAAATCATGACGTCACGGCTGCAGGTACTGTCCGCAGAGAGGTCCATGTCCTCAAGAAAATTCTCCACGCCTATGGTGACACCGTGCGACGAGGTCACAAACGGCTCGTCCCCTATTGCAACCAGTTGTACCGGAACTCCGCCGCGGCGGAGGACGTCATTGACAGCAAGGGCCTCGATATCTTCAAAGCCGTTCGCAAGAAATATATTGATACCTTTCATACTGCCAATATAGAGATTATTTCACGATTATTTCGCAACTTTGCACTATGGAAGAAGAGAAAAAACTATACCCTCTAAGACTTTGCCCCATAATCGACGAATATTCCTGGGGCACTGAGGAATTCAAACTCGCGGATCTTGGCTACAAGGACAGCCTGGTTGCAGAAGGCTGGCTGGCCGCCAACACTCTCGGAGAAGTTATGGACATGTATATGGACCGCGTCACCGGCGAGGATGCATTCGCATATTACGGGAGGCAGTTCCCGTTCGAGCTGAAATACCTCAAGGTCAACGGCAAGATGCCTTTGCGGGTACATCCGGACGATGAAACGGCCGCCCAGCGCTATGATTTTCTTGGCAAGGAGAAACTCTGGTACGTAGTCCGTGCCGGCAAGGATGCCCGCCTGATGATAGGTTTCAACAGGGACACCGACGCCACGGAGGTGTACGGGAAATGCCTGGACTCAAGCATAGAGGAAATACTCAACGTCGTGAAGCCCGAGGAAGGACAATGCTTCCACATTGCTCCGGGAACACCTCACGCTGCATCCGGAGACATACTGATTGCCGAGGTGTCCGAGTCTTCCCCTCTGGATTTCTGTATGTGCGGATGGGGGGATGCCGTAAGCACCGAGGAGTTCGACGAGAGCCTCAACCTCGTGGATGCCCTGGATTTCATCAACTACCGCAAGGCCGTGGTGAATTCCGACGGCAGCATACCTGCGATAAGGCAGTTCAGCAGCCGCATTATCGACCTCAAAGGGGCGGCAAAGGCATCATACGGGCAGAAGGACTGCCCTACCGCATATATCTGCATAAGCGGAGAGGCCTCTATCCAGTTGGAAATGGAGGGTTTGGGCACAGTGTCCCATACGCTCAAAGAAGGCCAGACCGTACTGATCCCGGCAGAAGTCCCGGCTTACGTCATCACTCCGTTGCAGACCGGAACCAGGCTGCTGGAAACAGTTGTGGAATGTACCCCGGAGCAGGACTCATACATCAATCCCGACGTTCCTGCAGAACTTGACGACGATGACGACCCTGACAATGATGACAGGGCCAAAACCATACTCAACTGATGGACAGCGTAAGAATAGACAAATACCTTTGGGCGATACGTGTTTTCAAGACTCGCACCGAGTCGGCCGATGCCTGCAACGGCAACAAGGTTAAGATAGGAGGTGTCAACGCCAAGGCATCCAAGGCCGTCAAGATAGGAGACGTCCTGGAGATCCGCAAAGGTCCCGTACAGCTCACGTACAAGATATTGCAATTGACCGAGAACCGTATGGGAGCATCACTGGTGCCGGATTTCGCGATGGACCTGACCCCGGAAAGCGAAAAGGCCAAGATGCACGTCCCGCGCGAAACCGTTCTGGTATCCAGGGACAAGGGTAGCGGCAGGCCTACAAAAAAAGAGCGCCGCACACTGGACGCTCTTATGGATTCATTCGACGATTGATGTTCTACTTGGCTGTAAACACGTTGATAAGTTCATAGTCCCTGGAGCCAACACCGATCTTCTCGGCCTGTTCGAAGCAGGACTTCCAGTCGCTGCTTGGATGAAGGTTGTTGAAATGGTTTCCGCACTCATGGAAATCGGGATCGTGCAGGGCCCTGTACAGCTGGCTGCCAGGAAGAGGTTCCGCCTTCAGGCAGGCGTCGACGCAGGCCTGGTCTATTGCCAGGGCATCCTTTGACGCGAACATTCCTATATTCGGAAGGATTGGCACGTCATTTTCGCAATGACAGTCACAGCTTGGCGACACGTCCATCACAAGTGAGATGTGGAACTGCGGTCTTCCGTCCACGACGGCCTTGGCGTATTCCGCAATGCGGCGGGAAAGGAGTTCGTTGGCGGTGTCATCCTGAAAACCTATTGCATCGAAGTTGCAGGCTCCCAGGCAGTTTCCACAACCGGTACAGTTATCCGAGTTCACAGTCATCTTCTTTGTCACGGGATCGAATTCCAGTCCGGAATTGGCGCAGTTCTTCTGGCACTGACGGCATCCGCGGCACAAATCGGGATTAATCTCCGCCTGGCCGCTGCTATGCTGTTCCTTCTTGCCTGCGCGTGAGCCGCAACCCATACCTATGTTCTTGAGAGCTCCTCCGAGGGATGCGAAGTTATGCCCCTTGAAATGGTTCAGGCTTATGAAAACGTCCGCATCCATAACAGCACGGCCTATCTTCGCCTCCTTGACGTAATCTCCGCCCTCGACGGGAACAAGAACATCATCGGTACCCTTGAGACCGTCCGCTATGATTATCGGGCAACCGCAGGACATAGGAGAGAAACCATTCTCCCATGCGCACTGGATATGCTCGATTGCATTTTTCCTGCTTCCGGGATACATGGTGTTGCAGTCTGTAAGGAAAGGTTTTCCACCAAGTTCCTTGACCACGTCCACGACGGCCTTTGCAAACTGGGGACGCAGATGGGCCACGTTTCCGGCCTCTCCGAAATGCATCTTGATAGCAACGAACTTGCCCTGCATGTCAATGTCGGCGATTCCGGCCTGGCGGATAAGTGTCTGGAGTTTTTTTGGAAGACCGTCACCATACTCACGGGTATGCATGTCGGTGAAGAATACTTTTGATTTGGACATACTAGAAGGTTTTAATACGCATCAAATTTACAAAAATATCTTAAATTTGCAGTGATAAACGGGGTACAGGAAACACCTGTTGAGATAACACCCGCTGAACTTGATGCGGCTAATACCGCCGAAAGGATTTTATTATGTTCAATACCGGCAACGTACGGCGGGACTGTGAAAAGATAAGGATGCAGTCCCCTCTTGTCATCAACCTGACAAATATCGTAGCGGCCAATTTCACCGCAAACGCGCTTCTTTCTTCAGGAGCATCCCCTCTTATGGCCTGCGAGCCGCAGGAGATGGAGGAACTTGTAGCGGCGGCGGAAGCGGTAGTGATCAACTGCGGGAGCGTGGACGCGCTCCAGGCAAGGGCGATGGACTGTGCCGCTTCCGCCGCCGCAAGGCTTGGAAAGCCTTGGGTGCTGGACCCTGCCGGAGTTGGGGCAAGCCGGTTCCGGTCGGACACGGTACGCGGATTGATAAAGGATTACCATCCTACAGTAATAAGCGCCAACGCATCGGAAATATCGTTCCTTGCCGGCGGGAAATGCCGCTGTCACGGAGTCGATTCGCAGTCGGACAGCGCCAGTGCCCTTGATGCGGCAGTATCCCTCTCACTGGAAACGGGCTCGGTCATATCCCTGAGCGGAAGCATCGATTTCATTACGGACGGCCGGGAACTTGTTCTGATCGAGAACGGCACTCCCCTGATGTCCCGCATCACTGCGATGGGATGTGCTGCAGCCGCCCTGACCGGAGCCTTCCTTGCAGTGGATAGAGACCGCATCCAGGCAGCTGCGGGAGCAATGGCGGTGATGGGCGTCTCGGGCGAGAAGGCAGCCTCTCCAAGCAAGGGACCGGGTTCTATGGCTGCTGCTTTCCTGGATGCATTGGCAGGGACTTTCGATTCGGAATCAATAAGATATGAACAGAGAACAATATAGGCTCTACCTAGTCACCGACCGTACGGTCGCAGGTTTCCGCCCTCTGGAAGACATTGTCGCCGGTGCCGTGCGAGGTGGCGTGAGCATAGTTCAATTGAGGGAAAAGACCCTGTGTACCAGGGATTTCATAGAAGAGGCCCGCACTCTGAAGAAGATGCTGTCTCCACTGGGAATTCCTCTGATCATCAACGACAGGGTTGACGTGGCTCTGGCATCCGGAGCGGACGGGGTGCACCTGGGGCAGTCCGACATGCCGTACGCAGACGCCAGAGCGCTACTTGGCCCCGGCAAGATCATAGGGTTGTCCGTCGAGAACCAGGATCAGGTAGTTCTGACAAACAGTCTGAACGTGGATTACATAGGGATATCGCCCGTATTCGGCACTCCGACCAAAACGGATACAGCCAATCCTTTCGGTCTGGACGGGCTTGAAAAGGCTGTACGCTCTTCACTCCATCCTTGCGTTGCGATAGGAGGAATCAACAAGTCCAACGCTGCCGCGGTAATGGCCACGGGAGCGGACGGAATTGCAGTGGTCAGCGCCATAATGGGAGCGGCATCACCGGAATCGGCAGCCATAGAGTTGTATGAGACGGTCAAAGTATTATGAAAGGAGAATTCGAGTTCATAGGTGACATACGCAAGGCCTTCCCCGCACCGCAGGGAATCACAGGGATAGGCGACGACTGCGCCATAATCCCCCAGCAGAACGGTTGGGACACCCTGGTAAGCACCGACATGCTGGTCGAGGGCACACATTTCCTTAAGGACGACATAACACCGTACCAGCTTGGCTGGAAGGCAGGGGCCGTGAACATCAGCGACATAGCCGCAATGGGAGGCTACCCTACGGGAAGCTTCCTTGCCTTGGCCCTGCCGAAGAAACTCGACAGTGACTGGGAGAACGAGTTCCTGCGGGGATACGGCGACATTTCCCGCGAATACGGATTTCCCCTGCTGGGCGGAGACACCACAGCATCGCCCGATGGAATCGGCATCTGCATCACAGTGTTCGGCAAGGCTCCTCACGGGAAAAGTCTGAGAAGGAATACTGCCAAGGCCGGGGATCTGATCTGCGTGACCGGAACACTCGGCGACAGCGCCGCGGGACTGGAAGCCATTCTCAAAGGCCTGCCCCGCAGCAGGGAAACCGAGGCCCTCATCGGCAGGCACTATCTCCCCCGCCCCCGACTCACAGAAGGGCAGCAACTTGCGGCATCACCGGGCGTACACGCAATGATGGACATCTCGGATGGAATCGGATCAGACCTCAGGCATATAATGGAAGAATCCGGACTGGGAGCGGAAGTGGACGTGAGGGCAATTCCTCTGTCAGAAGAGATGACCGCTTTCTGCGCCGCATTCGGGAGTGATCCGGTGAGGCTCGCCCTGGAGGGAGGAGAAGACTACGAACTGCTTTTCACGGTACAGCCGGACAGCGATCCGGATTTGAAGGTGCCGCATACTGTCATAGGCACAATGACTAAAGAAACGGCACTGGTATGGAAAGGTTCGGATATTGATTATTGCGGTTACAGACATTTCTAAGATGAAAAGATATCCCATAGTCCTGGCAATAGCAGGAAGCGACTCCGGCGGAGGAGCCGGCATACAGGCCGACATCAAGGCCATCAGCGCCACTGGCAGTTACGCAGCCAGCGCAATCACGGCCGTGACCGTTCAGAACACCCTGGGGGTACAGGCAGTTCACAATGTCCCTGCAGATATTGTAAGAGGCCAGATAGACGCAGTCCTGGACGACATTGGGGCCGATGTCGTAAAGATAGGGATGCTGGGCTCGGCAGAACTTGTACGGACAGTGAAGACCTGTCTGGAGAAGCACGGTTTCACGAATATCGTGCTGGACCCTGTGATGGTGGCCACGTCCGGAGACACGCTTACGGAAGAGTCGGCGGTTCCTGTACTTGAGCGTGAGCTCTGTCCGTTTTCCAGGCTGCTCACTCCGAACATTCCCGAGGCCGAGGTCCTTTCCGGGATGAAAATCTCCAGCGGGAAGGACCTGCCGGACATGGCAAGGTTCCTGTCCGGGAAGATGTACGGGATATCGGGCAGAAAAGTGTCCGTCCTTATGAAGGCAGGGCATCTTGACTCGGATATCCTTGTGGATTACCTATACAATGCAGAGGAAGACCGCATCCTGGAACTACGTTCCCCAAAGATAGAGTCCCGCAACACCCACGGCACAGGCTGCACCCTGTCATCGGCTGTCGCATCCTACCTTGCTCAAGGCTACCCGCTGGACAAAGCAGTCACTCTGGCCAAGGAGTACATCACCCGCGCCATATCCTCCGGTGCCGGCTACAGCATTGGCCACGGCCACGGCCCCGTAAACCATTTCGGATAGATCGCCACAGTCTACATCTTGCCAAGTTGCGTATCCAGCATGACGGTCCGGGTGTTCAGGGCGACGAACTGAGCGGGCAGCAGACTACTTACAAGGCTTCGACCTGCTCTTTTGACAATCCGGTGGCCTTGCAGATAATTTCGATGTCCACACCCAAA
>JAKSKG010000037.1 GCA_024401805.1 Bacteroidales bacterium | reverse complement strand
TGGAACCTCAGGTGCGGACGCCGGGATGGCTACAGTGAAATGCCGGATTACAACACCCTTGACATTACAGTCGGAAAAGATTTTCCGTTCAAGGCCGGGCATTCCCTCGCTATGAGGCTCATTGCCCTCAACATTACCGATACCCGTTATGAACTTTCTTCAGGATATCCGATGCCCGGACGGTCCTTCTACGGAAGTATAGAATATAAATTCTGATTATGCTCAACATCCTTTATGTAATTCTATGTGGCATCGCACTCCCGATAGGAGGAGTGCAGATGCAGTATTTATGGCGGAACCAGCTCGGGGATATCTATTCCCTCGGGCTGGGCAGCGCCGCCTGCCTGGGAGCCGCAACGGCGACAATGACAGGGTGGTGTTCGCTGACGGTAGGAGCCTTCATATGTCAGGCGGTATGCTCGCTCATAGTTTCTCTGGTCGCCATAAGACTGAACACATCCCGTCTTATAACTTTCGGTATCCTGTTCGGGACATTCGTCGGCTCTATCGGTACGATAGTGGTCACCAACGCGCCGACGGGCGATCTGCTGAAGCAATATTACCTCTGGGGCGCAGCCAACTTCAAATTACAGGGGGTCACCACCCTCGACATCGTGATCAGCCTGCTGCTGTTCGCTTCAGGCCTGGCCACAGCAATCCTTTGCTCCAAGAAGCTGACAAGCCATTTCAAGGGGGAAATTGAACTGTCCAACGTGGCCAAGGCTGGAATATTGTTCATGACAAGTGTCCTGGTCACCAGCGTGGTCAGCATTTGCGGAACCATCGGTTTCGTGAGTCTGGGTGTCCCGAACCTTGTGCGTGCAATAGTGAAGCCCGGGGATATCCGCAGGCAATATGCCTGGTCTGCACTGCTGGGAACAGCACTGTTGTCCATAACCTACATAATAGTGGAATACTGCAACTTCGGCATATACCTCCCCGTCAGTGCTACGATGGCCCTTATTGCCCTGCCGTTGACGGCTGTACTTTTCTCCAGAGAGAAGGCATAAGTGACTTTGCCTGCCACCGGATCATAAAAGCCCCGGGAGACGTATAAGGAAAGCGACCACCCAGGCCAGCAGCAGGGAATGGATGACGGAAAAAGCCGCCCATTTCCACCCTGCCTCGCGCTTGAGGGCGCCTATTGTAGCAATACAAGGGAAATATAAAAGCACAAAAGCCATAAATGCAAGCGCGACATTCGGAGTAAAACCGGAATCGGAGCGCAGGGCATCCATAAGAGATCCCTCACTGTCTGTATGATATAGTATTCCCATCGTACTGACTATGGCCTCCTTTGCCGGAAGTCCGGTGAGCAGGCACACATTCATCTTCCAATCGAATCCCAGAGGTGCCGTAACAGGTTCCAAAGCCTGGCCTATCGCTGCAAGGCAGGACTCTTCCTTGACAGCGCCACCCTGCGTTTTCTCCACAGGGAAATATTCCAGAGCCCAGATTATGACTGATGCGGCCAGAATGACAGTGGATATCTTCTTCAGATAATCAGCCACCCTGTCCCATATATGCTTGCCGGTATTTCTCCAGGCAGGTCTGCGGAAAGGGGGAAGTTCGGAGACGTAGTCCTCATCGGATTTCCGGAAAAACTCTGTACGCTTCATCACAAAAGCGAAAAGGATGGACAGAAGTATCCCCAGAAGGTAGATGGAAATCATCACAAGAGCCTTTCGCTGTGCAAAGAATGCCGAAACCAGAAGAAGATACACCGGTAGTCTTGCAGAGCAGGACATATAAGGTATCATAAGCATTGTCAGCGTCCGGTCCTTACGGTCCTCGATGGAGCGGGCCGCCATAATTGCCGGCACGTTGCAGCCGAAACCCATCACCATAGGCACGAAAGAACGGCCGTGAAGACCCACTTTGTGCATTATCTTGTCCATAAGGAAGGCAGCGCGGGCCATATAGCCCGAGTCTTCCAGCAGGGACAGAAAGAAGAACAGTATAACTATGTTCGGAAGAAAGGCCAGCACTGCACCCACCCCCTGGACTATGCCGGTACAAAGCAGACTGCTGAGCCACCCCGCTCCTAGTGCCTCATAAAGATGCCCGGACAAAGAAGCAATTCCGTTCTCTATCCAGGCCTGAGGGTATGAACCCACTTTGAAAGTAAGCTGAAACACCAGGAAAAGGACTGCCAGCAATATCGGGAAACCCCAAAGCCTGCTGGTAAGCACCGAATCTATTTTCAGGGCAAGGGAGTGCGCCGAATTGTCCCTGCTGTGAATCAATGTCTCCTGAATAGCGCCATGCACGAAGCCCAAACGGGCCTTGCGCACCAAAGATGTAACGCTCTCGCCGTAGCTGCGGCTGAGAGCATCCGATTTGAGTGCGGCAACCCTCGCAATGCGCGGAAATGCGGGATCGTCCTTGATGGCTCCGTAAATGTATTCCGGATCTTCCAGAAGGCGAACGGCAAGGTAGCGGTCGTGGTATGCCGATGAAAGTTCCTGCGATTCGGAGATTTCGGCTGATATTTCAGCTATAGCGGCGTCAAGGTCCGATCCGTATGATACGTGGACGTGCCTCTTGAGGTTCAACGGCGCCTCGTACGCATCGACTAGGGCCGAAAAGAAGCGGCTGCGGGATTCCTCATCCGCAACGCCGAGAGGCAGCACCGGAACACCCAGAAGATGAGAAAGTTTCTTATAATCAATTGAATGGTCGGAGGCAAGAAGCTTGTCATAGCGTCCCAGCACCATCACAGTCCTGGAATCCATATCAATCAGGCGGGAAGCAAGGTTCAAACCATCCGAAAGATGGGTGGAATCCACGACATTCAGCACCAGATCAGGATTGCTTGCAAGAATCTTGCGGCCTATATGCCCCTGCTCACCGCTGAAATTAATAAAGCGGATATGATATCCGCGATGGATGACAGTAAGTACCGGAGAAGACGAAAAATCAAGGAATCCCCTGTCCAATATGGCTCCTGCCACATTGACAACGAATCCCTTGGACTCGAATATTTCTGATGCAGCGAAAGGGCAGATAGCACAATTAAGGTCGCAATTCATCTATTATTCCCTAAAAGTTCACTTTATCATCAATTGGAAAACGGAAAGAACTTGGTGACCCATAAGAATCCTAGCACGAGTCCTACGATTCCTACAATAAGTCCCATCCTGGTCATATCCTTTGTCTCCACAAGACCGGTTGATACTGCAATGGCGTTCGGAGGTGTGGAGATAGGAAGGCACATTGCAACCGATGCGCAAACCGCAACGAATACCGAAAGACCCGCCTGACCGCCGAATGCCGCAAACACTGCGGAATTGGAAGACTCCATAATGCCCTTGCCCATAGCAATCATAATAGGAATCAGAAGCGCCGCAGTAGCGGAGTTGCTGATGAAGTTGCTGAGCAGATAGCAGATGAAGCCCGCTACCACGAATACAACGAAGATGCTCATCGCACTGAAATCAATGGAAGTGATGAGAGCCCCGGCCAGACCTGTCTTGTCCAGATTGTAGCCGAGCGCGAATCCTCCGGCTACCAGCCAGAGAACCTCCCAGTTGACTTCCTTGATATCATCCTTGCCGAATACACCCGTTGCAGAATAAACGCAGAGGGGTATGAGGGCAACGATGTTGGAACTTATGCCGTGAATCTGCTCGGTCATCCACAGAAGGATGGTAACTCCAAAGGTAATCCAGGCAACGTAATCCTTGTACGTTTTCTTATGGTCATTCTTCTTTATTTCAAGCACGATTTCATTTGACTTGAAAGGGTAGAAGATGCAGAGGAGAACCCATGCAAAAACAATCATAACAATCACAAAAGGAATCATACGGAGGGCCCAATCGCCAAATCCGATCGAAATTCCGGCCAATGTATCCAGATTGCCAACTGCCGTTGCGTTGGGAGGGGTTCCGATCGGAGTTCCGATTCCTCCGATGTTGGCGGCTAACGGTATGGCCAGGGCGATTCCGGCCTTTCCCTTCGCATCGGTATCCGGAAGCGAAGAGAACACAGGAGCGAGGAATGCCAGAAACATCGCAGCGGCAGCCGTATTGCTCATAAACATGGAAAAGACGGAAATTACCAAAAGCACACCCAAAAGTACGGTCTTGGGCTTCTTGCCGAAAGGCTTGAGAAGAATGCGGGCCATCGTTACGTCCATACCGTATTTTGAGGCAACGATTGCAAGAACGAAACCTCCGAGGAACAGCATCACAACAGGATCCGCGAAAGAACGCAGAATCTCGGTGTATGGGACGAACACGCTGTCATCGCCTGTCTTCATACAGAAAGAGATACTCTTGCTTGACACAGTAAGCAGGGATATCACGATCACCATCAGAGATGTCACCCAATTGGGGACAATTTCGAAAATCCACATCAGGGCCGCGAAAGCGAAGATGGCAACGGTGCGCTGCTGAGTGACAGTAAGCATCTCACCCAAACTGCCGAAAAACGACGGCGGGCAGCACCAGAGAAATATTGTGACCGCCAGAACTATGGGCAGAATAACACAATACTTCAATTTATCTTTCCCCATCATCATTTCACACATCTCACACTGAGTCCCATAAGGAAGGAACTGTAGCCCACAGTCACCCTGGAATAAGTGGCGTTATATGTGGACATAAGCGAATAATACTGGAAATTGGACAATTCGCCTGTATCCTTGTTGTATGAAGTCTTGTACCAGGTAGACCCCATGATGTAGGACATGGTACCATAAACACCGTTGTATGAATTCACAGCGTATGAAGGATTTGTCGTGATGCTCGTCTTGTTCCTAATTCCCACGAACGTCCAGTTGAAGCCGTCTGCGTTCAGGGCGTCTATCGGGGCGCCGTCCTGACCGGAATCATAGTAGAAAGCATCGGGATTACTCAAGTCCCCGTTGGAATTCTTACCTACCAGGTCCGTCAGTTCCTCGTTGGAAGGAATATGCCAGCCCGGAGGGCAGATGCCCTGGCAACCCTCGAAGGAAGCGGCGTTCTCCTCGGTGATTTCCTTGACACCGAATGCTGTGGCGGCATCATAGAGAAGGCCCTTGGTTGCAACCAGGGAAGGATCTGCAACTTTCTCGGCATTTGTTGCCGGATACCATATCCCGGAATTCTCCAGAGGATCGGAGGAAACTGTCTTTCCATAAGGAACATAACGCAGGTTCTCCGCCATCCATACGTTGCCGTCTTTGAGCGTGACCGTATTGTAGCGCTCTCCGTCATATACGAAGTATCCGTCGAACTCCTCGAATTCAGGCTCCTGTGGAACGTCCGGATCGTCTGTGCCAGGAATATCGCCCCCGTTAAGCCAAGGTTCTATCTGGCCGGAAGTCAATATCCTTACATTGTCGTTGTAGACAACGGCGGAAACGGCATACTGGGTGGAAGGTTCCATTGTAATCTCGGCAAGCTTCTGGACCAGCTGTTTGCCGTCCGAGAGAGTCACCTTCAGATTCATCTGCGCGGTCTGAGGTACCACTATCGCTTTCCAGAAAGTGTCTACGGCAACCTTGCAGGCCCTTATCGACGTCTTTTCGGC
This sequence comes from Bacteroidales bacterium, assembly GCA_024401805.1. Taxonomy (GTDB): domain Bacteria; phylum Bacteroidota; class Bacteroidia; order Bacteroidales; family UBA932; genus Cryptobacteroides. Next base: position 8,703 of record JAKSKG010000037.1, on the reverse strand, counting down.
CGACATGTCGGCGACGGCGCTTCCGTCCTTCACATCCACCCTGGCAACCGGAACAAGCCCGTCAAGTTCTACCTTGTCGATGCTCTTCCCGGAAAGATTGGCAAGGGTGAGGGCAATCTTGGTCAGACGATGCCTGAAAGAGAGTGTGACCGAGTTGAACGACGGATACACCTCCGATTTCGAAGCCGTTATGAAATCGGAAGACGACACGCCTTCCGACTGGTCCGTCTTGACTGTAAATGTCTGGGGCACACCGGCAGCGTCATAAGGATAATACGCCACTATCTCCGAAGGGTCCCGGGCCTCAAGGTACCAGCACAGATTCCCCGAGAATTCCAGACCGTTATATGTTAGAGGTGCATTCTCGGCATATACTCCGTCTGCGCGGACGATATTTAGACCGATGACGTCCCCGTTCTCGAAATCCACGTCGGTAGCCTTTGTAATAACGGGATCTATCCTTACTGGAGCAGGATCCTTTGGATCGTCAATAGGGTCAACCTGTTTGCAGGATGCCAGCATTGCGGCAAACGCTGCGATGAATATCATAAATCGTTTCATATCAGAATTCGTATCCTATTCTTATTCCGGCGACAGTCCTGTCGCTGCCATCTATTGTTTTCAGATCAAATGCGTGGGCCCAGTCGGCATCCAGCTGAACGTACAGCGCAGACTTGAAGGCATATCTGAGCGCAAAGACAATTTCCGAACGGAGAGCATTGCCATACTCATCCTGCCAGGCCATTATGTCACTGTTGCGGTACGGTTCACCTACAACGCCGCTCACCTGCGAAACCTGGCTCCCGTTTTCGGAAACAAAGCCTTTACGCACCGATGCATCCAGCCTCAATTCGAATCTTCCCGGACGGAATTCACCGCCCAATGCGGCAAACGGCACAGTTTCCCTGCGCCAGTTGAGGAAAGGATACATTGCACAGGAAAGGGATTCGGTCCCGCTTGCACCTGCAGTTGCTCTCAAAGACCACAGAGGGGCGACCAGTTCATAGCGCAATGCCATATCGCCCGCCCTGCGGGTGAACAGCCTGTTATATCCGTGCTCTGTAATAGTGGTCACGCCACCCTCGGAAATCTTTTCAAGAACGGTTTCGTTGTTGTCCTGATTCAGATATGCAGCGGAAAGCCTGAGGTAATGTATCCCGTAGCCGCTGTCGTGTTTCCAGGAAAGACGCCCCCTCAATCCATAGCCGGGGAAACGGCACCAGACAAACTGCTTCTCTCCGGCCTTTCCGGAGCGGGAAGAGAACTCGAAATCCGCATACAGATTCTTCCAACCGACCTGTAGGGCCACCCCGTTGGAAATCTCGCTCACAGGGAATCCGGCTACACCTTCCTCTTTCAGATGCACTCCGGAACCATCCCATATCTGATCCACTCCGTAGAAAAGTCCCTTGTCCAGAAACGCCTCATAATATGCCACGGTTGTACCTATCTGCTCTGCCTTGGGAGCTTCCGATGATTTGCGGAAAACATAATTCAAGCCGACTGACAGATTCCCGCTGTGATACATCAAGGCTGGACGGACCTCCATATCAAGCGCATAGCTCTCGTATCTCAGATCCTTGCGCTTGGAATAGTTCTGCGATTCGAAATCCATGGCCGCACCCACTCTCCAACAGTCGGTCAGATCCACGCCGATTCCGCCGCTGAAGGAATAGGACTGCCTGGTCTTGACTCCGGGAGTGAACTCCATAACGTCGAAAGGATATTTCCAAGGCTCCGTGAACATGGACCCGCACATTGAATTGCCCCGTATCTGGGCAAAAGAGAACGACCCTGCAAGGGAGAACTTTTCCAAATGGCGGACTGCCGCTGTCGAAGCAAGGGCGGACCATCCGTCGACGGCGTCACTGAAACCACGGAAACCACCCGACGTATATGAACCAGCCAGTTCGGCATAAGCAACCGATACGCTGTCCTGGCGTATTCCGGTTATGTTCGAGCCGTCATTCCATAGGTTGCGTCCAAGCGTTCTCTCGAAATTCTGGGAACTGAGCGGCAACGCAATGCAAAGCGCTGCGGCAACGATGATAATCTTTCTATTCATGCAGGCTCTGTGTTTCGCGTTCATAAAAATCTCCGGTAGAGTTGTTGGAATCCTTCAGCACTTCATAGCCCATCGATTCGGAAAGTGTGTCGTCCGTATATCTGAACAAAGAATGTCCGAGGAAAGTGCCGGACAGAGTGACATAACCGGCATCAAGGGAAGGAAGAAGCCGTTTGGTGTTGGATGTTGATGCGCCATTGAACACCTCGACCGCATCCAGAACCCATTCCGGACGCACCATGAGCACCCTGTCCACCGAACTGCCGGGCACCTGGACCACAGACCCCTCGGCTACGATATAGTCTGAAGCGTCGACATCTTCCGGAAAACGGAACAGAACCGTGGCAGGAGAACTTACCGAATAGGTATAAGCATTTGCCTGGCCTGTCTTTACCAGAACGTCCAGCCACCTGTCCGGACTGATGTTGTTTCCCGGAGCAGGGTGATACGACGTATTCGTGAAATAAGTGGGATTGTAGCAGACAAAGTATTCCGGCTTGTTCAGATTCACGGACAGCGGATACTGTGCGCTATGGTCGATCGCGCCCCTGAGGCAGAGTACGGCATCCTCGCCGGGCTCAAGAGGGAAATCGGTTCCGTTCCCCGGGAACCTCCAGGTTGCCTGGATTAGCGGCACCATCTGCGGGATGTCCCCGAAAGGATTGTTGGAATTGGAGTTGTACGGGCACAGAGTGCCGAAGCATACCCCGTCCAGATATTCGGTCTGAGGATAGTTGTTGTGCAATATTATGTACTGGTCTGTCTGATAGGTACCCTGCTCCGGAGTTTTCATACATCCTCCGCAGTAGATTTCCTTGATTATGATGTGGCCGGCCTTGGAATGTACCAGAGGCAGATCCAGGCGGCATGCTGAATTAACTGCGATCCTGTCCATGGAGCCGTTGAAGATCTCATCTCCCGCAAGGTCGCTGACACTCAATCTGTAAAGACCGGAAGGGACAGTGAAGGATGCCCTTCCGTTGATGTCCGTACCGCAACAGTACCTGTTGCCGAGGTTCATATCCTCCAGCGTTACGCTTACACCGGGTCTGAGGTATGAAGCATACTCCGACGGATACTGTGGGAACACCTCGACATCCTGCAGGGTAGGCTTGTAAGGATTGGTATTCTCCAACCCCGTACAAGCAGCTGAGAGCAGGGCCGCAATGACTATGTAAGTTATCTTTCTCATCAGAATTTGAGTCTGCAGGTTAAACCGTAATAGAACGCCGGAGTGAATATGGCTCCAACGCCAGTGGCCATAGAATATACTGTAGGACGTGAATTGGTAAAGTTGTTAGCAAAGAACGACAGGCTTACCTTGTCCCCTATTTCCTTTGTGATGCTGAGGTTGGCGGACATATATGGCGAATAACCGTCAAGATCGAAGACATAGTCGTTCGCCGGCAACAGAACCAGCTGCGCAAACTCCGGATCGGATGCCATATCTGCCGTAAAGTCGTGGATATGCCCGTCCAGGTCCATGTATGCCGTAGGAAGAAGACGGTCCCTGTCCCCGGCAGGAATGCTCAGGGATCGCTTGAGCAGGGACATTTCCAATCTGCAGGTAATGATGATCCTGGCCTCGGGGATATGGGTTATGGACGTGATGTTGGCGTCTACGGAGTGCGAGACCTTGCCACAGGATACCTTGCCGGAATTGCTGCCACCGTTGTTGTAGATGCCTACATACTGGTATGACCTGTTTGCAAGACTCGTATGGGACCAGCCTTCCTTGTAGTAGAACGACTCGTTCCTGCTCTCGAGGTGTGAATAACCGTAAGATGCATCGAAACGCAGGGCCGTCCTGATAGCCTGGATCTCGGGACATTCCAGAGTAAACTCGACTCCTGCACGACGTATAGGTGAACCGTTGCTCTGGTAGGTGGTCTTGACAAACGTGCGGTCCTGCACCTTGACGTTCATAGGAGTCCACCATTCGTCCTGCGAGCCGCGCATATACACTGCACCGTCCTGTCCGTCCACTTTTATCATCGGATTCTGAGGAACGGAATACCCGGAAGGTACGTTGAGTATGGTGTACTGGAAAGGATAGTATGAATTGTTGAGTTCGAAAGGCGCCGAGGTGACGTTGTAGAATCCGACGACGGAGACGTTCCATTGCCCGGCCTTGATGTCCAGACCCAGTTCGGAATTACGGTTGCGCTGCCACCGGAGCTGCGGATTGTATTCGATCTGATAAGGAATCGTGTAATAGACGTAGGAAGATCCGCTTCCGTCTCCGTGGGAGAAGCTGAAAGTCTGTATGTCCCTGTATTCCGGCTTCGGATACAGGATATAGAAGGAAGGCAGTTTCTCGGTAACGCCCCAGCCTCCCCGGACGGTCACGTGGTCACCGAGTATCCATCTGGCGTTGAATCGCGGGGAAAGGGTGCGCATATTTTCGTACCGGGTACCCTTTACGAACACCTGCTCCAGACGCAATCCCGCAGTAATCAGAAGACTGGTCCTGCCGACAGGGAGCGACAAGGCATCCTCGGCATAAACGGAAAGGTTGTGCATGAACGGGAAGTCGCTGTACGGCCTCGGGCGGTAGCCAGCCGCAGCCAGAGAAGGGTCCTGGTAGTATTCTCCCTGCCCCACGTTGCCGTTGGCCTTCCACTGCACGCCGGCCTTGAGGTTGCTCTTGACCGAATTCCATTTCTTGACCCAGGTGTATTTCATGGATGCGGCGAAATCAAGCTCCTTCGAGTCCACTATCTGGTCCGAGAAATAGGTGAAAGGCAGGCGCGATGCAAGGAAATAGCCTTGCTGCTCACTGTGGGGAGCAGGCTGCTGCGATGCGCTGGAATTGTACTTGTGCGTATGGGCGAGGTTGTCATTGTAGTTTGCCGATGCATCCAGCCTGAGTCCGGTGATCCAGGACTTGTTCACCTGCCAGTTCAATGAAGTGTTTGCCCTAAGGACGTTGTCGCTGACCTTGGTGTATTCCCCGGAAAATGCGTCCGGGTCATCCTTGCTGTCCATACCGCCGAGGTTGCCGGTTATTCCGGCCTCGAAACGCAGACTTTTTGCAAACGTGTTGCTGTATACCAGGTTGACCTCTCTTCTGGTGTAGGATTCATAAGGCGAATCAAGTTTCTTCGTGGCGCGGGTCCATTCACCGCTGGCATTGATTACCCCACGGTCTTTCCCCAGACCGAATCCTTTCGAGACAGAGGTCTGGTAAGTACGCGGATTCACGGAGAAGACGACGTTCACAGGCGTGGTTCCGCGTCTGGTGTGAATCTTCACCATTCCGCTGTTAAGGTCACCGTATTCCACCGACGGAACACCGGTTATGACCTCGACGCTCTCGACGTTGTCCACGCTGACACTCCTGGTGTCCACTCCGGACATTTCTCCGAATCCGGCATTGTTGCCAAGTCGGACGCCATCCACCTCGACAGCGGTTCCGAATGCGGCATTTCCCGCCGATGCGCCTCCGTCGCGGAGCGAAAAGCTCTTGTCCGTGGTAAGGTCCGGATTGACTGTCTTACCTCCAGGGAGAAGAGCCGCCATATCGGACATGTTGGACATCTGCAGATGATTCAGGGCATCACGGCCGAGAGTGTGCGATGTGGATGCGGCATCACTGCGCTGCGCCGTCACCACAACTTCCTTCAAAGCAAGGGAGTTTTCCTGCATACGGATGGAGAATCCTTCCATGGAGGAGGACAACTCCATCTCCTGCGAGAAATCCACGTATCCCAGGTACGAAGCTTTGACAACGTACGTACCGGGCTCTATCCCGCTTACGGTAAAATCCCCGTCCGGACTTGTCACGGCCCATAGATAATCCTCTCCGACGCTTATTACGACCCCGGCAAGAGGTTCTCCGCCATCAACGTCCGTCACGGTTCCGCTTAGCGTCACCCTGGCAGGTGCCGCCCCCAGAATGAGGCAGCTCAGCAGCGAAGACAAAAACAAACAAAAACGACGCATATTATGCAAACATATAAAAAATCAAATAAAAATAGGTATATTGGGGGCAATTTTTGAACATCAAATGTGAATATGAAAAGATATATACTGCTTGTTTCTCTGGCTCTTGGACTCGAGGCCATCTTTTCCGCCGGCCTGCTCGCCGCAGACACTCAAAGCAAATACGACAAGACATTCGGACCGGACAAGAACTGTGTCACGGCACGATGTGAAGACGGCTTCATGACCCTGCACAAAGTCAAGGGGAAACTGTATGCCGAGCTCAAGCTGGACTGTTTCGACAAGGAAATGCTCATCGCATCCACCATTACCGGCACGAGTGCAGCCGACCTGGCCGCGGTAGGTTACAAGCCTACGGAACCGATGTACGTCAAGTTCACCATGGCGGACACCTGCATTTTCCTCAGGGAGATAACTGTAAAGCCGGATTACAACCCTCAGGACCAGTCTATGGAAAAAGCTGTAATGCTTAGCAACTCGGACCCTGTATTGACATCGTTCCCTTTCTTCTGCTACAACAATGACTCTACGGCAGTGGTGTTCGAAATGTCCAAATTCTTCACCGGCAAGAACGACAGGCTCGCTCCTGTCAAGAGCGGAGTATCAAACGGAATATCCATTACCGCCACGCAGAACAACGCTCTCTCTTCAACGGAAGAAATCAAGGCGTTCAAAGACAATGTAACAATAAAGAACAGCCTTTCATACCTGGTCACGGCAGACTTTATGAAACTGTTGCTGCTCAAACACAACGAGCCTCTGACAATAGATGTCACCAGGACCATACTACTTCTTCCGGAAACCGGAATGCGTCCGAGAATGGCAGACACCAGAGTCGGAATGTTCAACGTCCAGAAGCAGTCAATGAACGGTGCAAGGGATGAGATCGGACGTTATTCAGTCATAACGAAATGGGATGTCCAGCCATCGGATACGGCAGCCTGGCTCAGGGGTGAACTCGTGGAACCGGTCAAGCCTATAGTTTATTATCTTGACAATTCTTTCCCTGAACTCTGGAAGGAACCGGCAAGAAAGGGAATACTCCGCTGGAACAAGGCTTTCGAGGCCATAGGATTCAAGAACGTCATTCAGGTCAGGGATTTCCCTACGGACGATCCGGAGTTCGACCCCGACAATCTGAAATACTCCTGCGTACGCTATGTGCCTTCCATCATTTCCAATGCCATGGGTCCGTCCTGGTGCAATCCTTCCACCGGAGAGATCATCAACGCATCCGTGATTGTCTACAACAACCTCTCCAAGCTCATCAACGGCTGGAGGTTCCTCCAGACATCCCAGATCGACCCTCAGGCAAGAGGAATCAGGATGACGGACAAGGTGATGGAGGAAAGCATCGAATACGCAATCGCTCACGAGATAGGCCATACTCTGGGATTCATGCACAATATGGCTGCTTCCGCGGCATACCCTGTGGATTCCCTCAGGAGCGTTTCCTTCACTCAGAAATACGGAACCACCGCTTCCATAATGGACTACGCACGATTCAACTACGTAGCCCAGCCGGGTGATGACGGCGTACGTCTGTCCCCTCCGGAACTGGGACCGTACGACTACTGGCTGGTGGAATATGCATACAAGCCTGTAATCGGGGCAAGCACTATGGAAGAAGAGGCAAAGACACTCTGCACCTGGGTGGACGCCAAGGCCGGAGATCCTGTCTACAGATACGGAAGGCAGCAGGTCATCTACAGGTATGACCCTAGCGCAAACTCCGAGGATCTGGGAGATGACCCTGTAAAGGCTGCGGACTACGGAATAGCCAATCTCAAGTACATCCTCTCCCACTTTGACGAGTGGATGGACAATGACGCGGACCCTGATGCAACGGTTCGCACGGAGAGATACGAAGACCTCTGCAACCAGTACAGCCGCTACATAGGCAACGTAATGCTGAACATCGGAGGAGTATATCTGTCTTCTGTCAAGCCGGGCACTCCGGGGCGTACCGCAACTGCAGTCGGGAAGGATAGGCAGCACGAGTCCGTTCTCTGGGTTCTGGACCAGCTCAAGCACAGCGAATGGCTATCGGACAGAAATCTCACGGACAAGTTCCCGATGAGGCTGGAAACCCCTACCCTCCTCACCTACTATACCGGATTGGAACTCTTCGAGCACACCCACAACGTGATGCTTGCTTCAAGAATCGCAGATTCCCCGGAGGAAGCCTACACCCTGAACGATTTCTGCAACGATCTGTACGAGGGGATATTCGAGAGTGCAATCAAGGGTGAGGCCGCCTCTGACCAGGACATCATACTGCAGAACCTCTATGTCCAGTACCTGACCGGAATAGTCAACAAGAGGTCCAACCTCATCAAGGTCGGCAGCACAGGCCTGGACAACGCCTATATGCCTACCGTAGACCGTCTTGTAAACCTCGGACTGGACAATACCGGGCTTATCGCCGGAAACATCGACTTGTTCAGGGAACTGGAAGAGGAAATGGGTGCCGGATACGTGGCATCCCAGACTCTGAACCAGTTCGGAGCGCCGGGTTACGGATGGCAGGGAAAGGTCAATCTGCGCACTATTGACAACTCCAAGGAGATTTTCCATCAGGAACTCTACAAACTTGACAAGATGCTCCGCAAGACCGTCAAGAAATGCCCGAAAGAGAGCAGGGCCCATTATGAGATGGTTCTGCACGACATAGAGTGGACCCTCAACAGATA
>JAKSKG010000036.1 GCA_024401805.1 Bacteroidales bacterium | reverse complement strand
AAGAAATTAACGCTCTCGATTATCTTGTTCTTGGTACTTGCTTGTACTTTCCTTCAGTCTTGTCAAAGAACTTTCTTTCAAAAAAGGTGCTAAAAAAACCGGCCGTTTTCGGCCGAGCGCCTTCCCGTTGTTTGGACGGGATTGCAAAGGTACGACAAAATTTTGAATCTCCAAATTTTATTTCAAAAAATATTGAAATTTTTTGAAGTGTTCAGTATTAAAAAGACCTTTGCGCCACCCTCATTTCTGAAGGGGACGCAAAGGTACAACTAATATTTAAACTTGCAAATATTTTTTGCAGTTTTTTACATCATTCCGCCGGCAGGCATTGCAGGAGCTGCAGGTGCAGGTTCCGGGATGTCCACAATACCGCACTCGGTGGTAAGGAACATACCTGCCACTGACGCTGCATTCTCAAGGGCTACCCTTGCAACCTTGGTAGGATCTATGACGCCGGCCTCGTACATATTGGCATATTCGTCGGTACGGGCATTGTAACCGAAGTCACCCTTTCCTTCCTTGATCTTCTGGACTATCACACTGCCCTCGACTCCGGCATTGCGGGCAATCTGGCGCATAGGCTCTTCGATAGCCTTTGCGACAATGCGGGCACCGGTGGTCTCATCCTCGTTGTCCCCCTTGAATCCATCCAGACAACTTGCAGAGCGGATATATGCAACGCCGCCTCCCGGAAGGTATCCTTCCTCTACGGCTGCTCTGGTAGCATTGAGGGCGTCCTCCACGCGATCCTTCTTCTCCTTCATCTCGACCTCGGTGGTAGCTCCCACGTAAAGCACGGCGACACCTCCGCAGATCTTGCCGAGCCTCTCCTGGAGCTTCTCGCGGTCATAGTCGGAAGTCGTTGCGGCCATCTGCTTGCGAATCTGCTCGGTGCGCTCCTTGATGGCAGCCTTGTCTCCGGCTCCGCCGACGATGGTGGTACTTTCCTTGTTGATGGTTATCTTTTCTGCCTTTCCAAGCATGTCGGGAGTTGCGGTTTCCAGAGTGAGGCCGCGCTCCTCGGCAATTACCTGGCCTCCGGTAAGTATGGCGATATCCTGAAGCATATCCTTGCGGCGGTCACCGAATCCAGGAGCCTTTACTGCGGCAATCTTGAGAGAGCCGCGGAGTTTGTTGACCACAAGAGTGGTCAGAGCCTCTCCGTCAACGTCCTCTGCAATAACGAGGAGTTCCCTGCCTTCGCGTGCTACAGGTTCGAGCACCGGAAGAAGGTCTTTCATCGTACTGATCTTCTTGTCCGTGATAAGAACGAAAGGATTGTTGAGTTCTGCCTCCATCTTGTCTCCGTCCGTCATGAAATAAGGAGAGATGTAACCGCGGTCGAACTGCATACCCTCGACAACCTTGACCTCGGTCTCGGTTCCCTTGGCCTCTTCCACGGTGATGACACCGTCACGGCCAACCTTTGCCATGGCATCTGCTATGAGTTTACCGATGTTTCCGTCATTGTTTGCAGAAACGGTAGCGACCTGCTCGATCTTGGAATAGTCCTCGCCTACAGACTGGCTCTGCTTCTTGAGGTCTGCAACGACTGCGGCAACGGCCTTGTCGATACCGCGCTTGAGATCCATAGGGTTTGCGCCTGCGGTAACGTTCTTGATACCCTCGGTGATGATTGCCTGTGCAAGAACGGTAGCGGTAGTTGTACCGTCACCGGCCTGCTCGTTGGTCTTGGAAGCGACCTCCTTGACCATCTGCGCACCCATGTCGGCGAACTTGTCCTCGAGTTCTATCTCCTTGGCAACGGTAACACCGTCCTTGGTAACGTGCGGAGCGCCATATTTCTTGTCTACGACAACATTGCGTCCCTTTGGACCCAAAGTAACCTTAACTGCATTTGCAAGAGCGTCTGCACCTTCCTTCATCTTGGTACGGACGTCGGTATTGAACAATATTTCCTTTGCCATAATTAAATAATTGCTAAAATGTCAGACTGCTTAACCATAAGATAGGACTCGTCGCCTACGGTAACCTCTGTTCCGGCGTATTTCCCGAAAATAACCTTGTCACCTACCTTAACCTCCATAGGTTCGTCTTTTTTCCCAGGCCCTACGGCTACTACCGTACCTTCCTGTGGTCTTTCTTTTACTGTATCAGGGATGAAGATTCCCGATGCCGTTCTGGTCTCGGCCTCTTTTGGGTCAATCAGAACTCTGTCTGCCAATGGTTTGATCATAATTATTAGAGTTTTTAATTATATTCTTTGCATATCACCGGAGCAACCACTGTGCCAGTGACAAAATGTCATCAATATCTGTTGAGAGGTTTCCCGATGGTCATATTGTGCACGTCGTGACGGACTTTCTCTAGCACCGCGCGATGTTCCGGGCAGTCTTCCGCGTCCTTTATCGCCTGCAGATTCCTTTGGCAGGACGAGAGGACCTTGTCGATAAGTTCCACAATCTGAGCCATATCCCTTTCCACAAAGCCTCTGGAAGTTATGGCCGGAGTGCCTACCCTGAGCCCTGAGGTCTGGAACGGGGACCGGTCATCGAATGGAACCATATTCTTGTTCAGGGTAATGTCCGCCTTTACGAGTTCCGTTTCCGCCACTCTTCCTGTCACGTCCGGATATTTGGTTCTAAGGTCGATAAGCATGAGATGGTTGTCCGTTCCACCGCTGATGACCTTGAATCCCTTGTCCAGGAAAGCATCCGCCATAGCCTTGGCATTGGCAACCACCTGCTGCTGGTATTCACGGAAAGACGGTTGCGCCGCCTCGAAGAAAGCCACCGCCTTGGCAGCTATGACGTGCTCGAGAGGTCCGCCCTGCACACCAGGGAACACCGAGCTGTCCAGAATCTGGCTCATCTTCTTGATTTCCCCCTTGGAGTTGGTACGGCCTTGCGGATCATCGAAATCCTTCCCCATAAGGATGATTCCACCCCTTGGACCGCGAAGCGTCTTATGGGTCGTGGATGTTACGATATGGGCATATTTCACCGGATTCCGGAGCAGCCCGGCCGCAATCAGTCCGGCAGTATGCGCCATATCAATCCAGAGAATGGCTCCTACCTTGTCTGCAATGGAGCGCATTCTGGAATAATCCCACTCCCTGGAATACGCCGATGCCCCGCCGATGATAAGTTTCGGCTTGCACTCAAGCGCCAGCTGCTCCATCCTGTAATAGTCGATAAGCCCTGTACGGGGGTCGATGCCATAAGGTACGGCATTGTACAGTATTCCCGATGCGTTTACCGCCGATCCGTGGGTGAGGTGCCCGCCCTGTGAAAGGTCCAGCCCCATGAAAGTCTCTCCCGGTTTGAGCACCGCCATGATGACGGCCATATTGGCCTGAGCCCCGGAATGAGGCTGAACGTTCGCCCACTCCGCCCCGTAGAGCTCCTTGACACGGTCGATCGCCAACTGTTCTATCTTGTCCACCACGCCGCACCCGCCGTAATAACGGTGGGAAGGATAGCCCTCGGCATATTTGTTGGTGCAGACTGATCCCATTGCGGTGAGTACCTGCTCACTGACATAATTCTCTGACGCTATCAGCTCCAGGCCTGCCTTCTGGCGCTCTTCCTCCTTGCGGATAAGTTCAAAAATCTTGATGTCCGGTAACATACTGTGATTGGTTGCTTATCTACAAATATACTATTTTTTCCTTACCTTTGTCCTTAATGAAAGACAGAAAACTCCTTAATTCCGAACTCGGAAGAGTGGATGCTGCAACATACAAGACGTTGCCGCCCTCGGGGACAGTGCTTATTCTGGACAACATCCGCAGCGCGCACAATGTCGGGAGCGCATTCCGCACATCGGACGCATTCAAGGTAGACAAGATATGGCTCTGCGGCATCTGCGCCTGCCCTCCATCTGCCGAGATACACAAGTCCGCTCTCGGAGCCGAGGACAGCGTGGAATGGGAGTACGCCTCTGACACTCTCTCCGTTGTCAGAAACCTCAGGGAAGAAGGCTATATAATAATAGGTATCGAGCAGACCGAGAATTCCGTCGGTCTGGAAAGATTCAAGCCGGAGAGCGGAAAGAAATATGCCTATATATTCGGGAACGAAGTCGACGGCGTCCAGCAGTCTGTCATCGACGAATGCGACCTCTGCCTTGAAATACCGCAGTTCGGCACAAAGCACTCCCTCAACGTCTCGGTCTCCATTGGAGTCGTACTCTGGCAGACAATATCATAAACGGAAGGGCGGCTGATTTCAAACATCAGCCGTCCTTTCCTAATTATTGCGAAAGACTGTTTTTTGTCAAACGCCTGCTATCCTATGTATCTGTAGATATAGAGGTCTGCTGCGAAGAAGCTCACAAGATCCTTGATGGTGATGTTGTCCCCAAGATACTTGATGATGTTGAGCAGCCAGGCATACTCCGAGTTCTGTCCTATCACGACGAGAAGATCGTCTATATTGTCCACTCCGTCGATGATCATCATATTGATGTATGAGTACTGCTTTGAGAGCTTGTTGTAGTACAAGTCGGCACCTATGACAGAATATGAACTTACGGCACTTCTGATGGACACTGTCCCGTCCTCGGCAAACACTATGTTATGAGGCAGAGTGGTGATGTTGGAGAACCAGGTCATCCAGTTGCTGAAGTTGAGTCCGGAAAGGTTGAAGTCCGAGAATGATATTGAATATGAAGGAATGGCAACCTCGGTATCAAGGATACTGGTTCTTCCCATATCACAATACATATACTTGCCCACGGACACAGGCTTGATGGTATAGGTTCCGTCAAGTCCTGCAAGTCTTGCAAGTCCGCTCAGAAGGTCCTTCTCTATCTCTACCTGCTTGGTTTCCAAAGTGGCAGTGGCCTTGATCTTGTTGCCGTTGTCGTAAATAGGATTGTCCCAAAGGTCGGAAATGCTCACCGGATTGATATCATAATTGTATGATCCATTGGAAGCGGATGCGTCAAAAGCGTGATACCTGCTCCCGAGGAGTTCCGATTTTGAAACGATGAGGTATTTACCTCCGCTTACAAGCTCCTGGATATTGTTTATCCTCTGATAATAAGGAACAGCGATGATTATCTGGTACGATGCGGACGCTCCCCTGTATTCGGAAGAAGCAGCAGCCGTTACGGTGATGACAACCTCTCCGGCTTTCTTGATGGTGATATTACCCTCTGAATCCACGGTAGCGACAGAAGGATCTGAAGACTCGTAGGAAAGAAGGTCTTCCTGGTACTTGGAAGAAGCGGAGAGGGCCTGCCCTGGATATGTTCCGCCAACCTTGTACTTGCCGTCGATCAAAGGCCAGTTCACGCTCTCCTTGTCAAAGAGCAGAACCTGATCCTCGCGGGAACCGTCGTTGTACTTGTAGAGGTACACCCTGCTGCCGGAATTCGATCCGTAGGCAAATGCAGATCCTGTCCAGCCCAGATATGAGACATCCGAGCCATGAACACACTTCATCTGGACACCATCCGAATATGCGAACTGATGATAATAATACTGTCTGGTAAGAAGTATGCCCGAATAGTTGACTCCGGAAACCGTAATGCCGCCCTTGTTGTAAAGGTACTTGGCATCGCGTCCTATGAATCCGAGTATTCCGGCGCTGCCCGTCATAACGTTCCACAGAGGCTTGTCATCGGATTTCTTTCCCGTATTGGAAATATCCCAGGACAGAGCGTCTATCGCATCGGTTGCATTGATGATCTTATGGCCGGCAAACTCCTGGACAGTTACGTCTGCAGCATATCCGTGGCTCTTGTCAGAGGCATTGAGTATCTTGGCGGCGCCTGTCTCGTCCGAACTTACCACAATGTAAGTCCCGGACCAGTTGGCAGGCTCGGAAGTAACGAGTTCATAACGGTTTGCGGCAATCTCCTGACCAGCCATATCGACTTTCACGGTCTTGAGGGCATCCCTGTTGAACTTGAGGGCGGCTGCCTGCTGGGCAGGGGCCGTCTTTGAATAAAGCCTCCGGTCGGTGATTACGTTCAAGGCAAAAGTTCCCGGCTTGACAGCCCAGCTCACGAAGTAGGTCTCGAAAGTGCCATCCTCTCCGACAGTGTTTTCAGAATCGAAATTGAGGGAAATGCTGTTGGAACCGGTTTCCGAATAACCCGCGAACTTGAAATTGTCAAGAGCTTCGAACGGACCTGCAATAGGATTTTCTCCGCAGATCTCGACAGTCTCGACCTTCTCGCCGGCCTCGAGTCCGGAAACGACCAGCCTTGTGATGGCTACAGGCCTTGCAAAGGAAAGGGATACAGGATCCCTGCCTACAATGAAGAACGCAGAACCTTTCCCGATAAGCACGTCGGCCTCCGGGTCGAAAGAACCCGGCACAGGATGCTGCACAGATGGAACAGTGATGATTCCGTCCTGGTATGAAGAGGCTATGACAGCATTATAACTGAAAGTACTGGCGACTGCCCAACCGGAAAACTGCGCCGACATTGTTGCAGTCTTTCCGTTCTTTGAAGGAGTAAGGGTGACGGAACTGCCGGCCTTGCCGTCTTCATAGAGATGAAGCATGGATGCCGGAGTGTTGTTCCAGGTAATGAATACCGACTGGTCATCGAGATTGATGGTTGTTTTGGATTCCGGTTCCAGGACTTCCGATACCTGGAAAACCACCTCGTGTACATCGTTCTCTGACTGAGACTCGGCATTGATGTCAACGACATTCTCGCATGATACGGTTCCCAATGCAGCAATCACTGCACAAACAGAATAAATGAATGATCTTTTCATGACGTGCATTGATTTAGAATGAGAAATCATCATCGATTACGAAGTCGTCCCCGGCTTGTCCGCCGTTGCCAAATGAGAGTTCGCTTACACAGAGTACCGAATCTGCCGATACCGGCAGAACGATTGCAAGTGGTGTGTCGTAGTAATTCTTTTTCATTGTGATAATATTTTAAAAAAAACGGGAACTCCTGAAAAAGCAGTGAAGTTCCCGTAATCAAGTTAGTCGTTCTGTTTGATTGCTGCCTGTGCTGCGGCGAGCCGGGCAATCGGAACCCTGAACGGCGAGCAGCTTACATAATCGAGCCCGATTCTGTTGAAGAAGTTGATTGAATCAGGATCACCTCCGTGCTCTCCGCAGATACCGCACTTGAGATCCGCCCTCTTGCTGCGTCCGCCCTGGACACCGCATTCAACCAGTTTTCCTACTCCCTTGACGTCGATGGTCTGGAAAGGATCGGCATCCAGAATCTTGTTTCCGAGGTAGTCCCCCATAAAGGTTCCCACGTCATCACGGCTGAATCCGAATGTCATCTGTGTAAGGTCATTCGTACCGAACGAGAAGAACTGGGCTGTGCGGGCCATACGGTCTGCGGTAAGGGCTGCCCTCGGAATCTCGATCATAGTACCGAACTGATAGTCGATAGCCTGGCGCATGGTAGCCTCTACCTCGGCGCGGACTTTCTCGCAACGGGCTTTCTGGAATTCGAGCTCTCGTGCGGATATGGTGACAGGTATCATTATTTCCGGCTGAGGATGGAATCCCTCGGCCTGAAGTTCGGCCGTAGCCGTGAAGATAGCCCTGTACTGAGTCTCTGCAATGAGAGGATAAGTCACGTGAAGACGGACTCCGCGGTGACCCATCATAGGGTTGACCTCGTGGAGGTTCTCTCCGCGTTTTGCAACCTCTGCGATGGAGATTCCGAGATCCTTTGCAAGTTCCTTCCTCTTGTCCTCGCTCTTAGGCACGAATTCATGGAGAGGCGGGTCAAGGAGACGGAACACTACCGGTTTGCCGTCCATGATCTTGAGAGTGCTCTTGACGGATGCCTTGATGAATGGTTCCAGTTCGGAAAGGGCTGCGTTGCGCTCTTCCTCGGTGTCGCACATTATCATCTTGCGGAGTTTTGAAAGAGGCGTATCGGAATTCTTTCCGTAGAACATATGCTCGATACGGAACAGGCCTATTCCCTCGGCACCGAAGCGGAGAGCCCTCTGAGCATCCTCAGGAGTGTCTGCATTGGTACGGATACCGAGCCTGCGGAACTTGTCCACGATGCTCATGAAGTTGATGAAGAGAGGGTTCTCCGATGCATCCATAGTGTCGATCCTGGCTGCGTACACGGCACCCTTGGCACCATTGAGGCTGAACCAGTCACCCTCGTGATATACCTTGTCGCTTCCTGCGAAGCTTACAGTCTTTTTCTCGAAATCGATCTTCATTGCCTCGCATCCTACGATGCAGCATTTGCCCCATCCGCGTGCAACAAGCGCAGCGTGTGAGGTCATACCTCCGCGGGTGGTAAGGATACCTGAAGATGCGCGCATTCCCTCGATATCTTCCGGAGAGGTCTCCTCACGGACGAGAATGACCTTTTCCTTCCTGGCGGCAGCCTTCATTGCATCCTCTGAATTGAAGACGATGGTTCCTACCGCTCCGCCCGGAGAAGCCGGAAGACCGGTAGCGATCTTTGTGGCTTTCTTCTCGGATGCAGGGTCAAGTATAGGATGGAGGATCTCGTCAAGCTGTGAAGGGGATACCCTCATGACTGCGGTCTTCTCGTCGATCATTCCCTCTGAAAGCATATCCATTGCCATCTGGAGAGCAGCGATACCGGTACGTTTTCCGATGCGGCACTGCAACATCCAGAGTTTTCCTTCCTGAATGGTGAATTCGATGTCCTGCATATCGTGGAAATGTGACTCCAGACGCTTGCGGATATCGTCGAGTTCCGAATATACGGAAGGCATAGCCTTTTCGAGTGACTCGAGGTCCTTGTTGTGTTCGTTCTTTGTTGCCTCGTTAAGAGGGTTAGGGGTGCGGATACCTGCAACCACATCCTCGCCCTGGGCGTTGATGAGCCATTCTCCGTAGAACTTGTTGTCTCCGTTGGCCGGGTTGCGTGAGAATGCCACTCCGGTAGCCGAGGTGTTACCCATATTTCCGAACACCATTGACTGCACGTTTACAGCGGTGCCCCAATCATCAGGAATCTTCTCGATACGGCGATATGCGATGGCGCGTTTTCCGTTCCAGGATTTGAACACGCCTCCGATGGAACCCCAGAGCTGGTCCTTGGCATTGTCAGGGAACTCGACTCCGAGAACCTCCTTGATCTTCAACTTGAATTTCTCGGCAAGGTCCTTGAGTTCCTCTGCAGTGATTTCAGTGTCCGACTTGTAGCCCTTCGCCTCCTTGAGCTCGGCCATCATACGGTCAAGCTGCTGGCGTATGCCCTGTCCGTCGGCAGGCTCGATACCCTCGGCTTTCTCCATCACGACGTCTGAATACATCATGATGAGGCGACGGTATGCATCATATACGAAACGCGGATTTCCTGTCTTTTCAATCATTCCGGGGATGGTAGCCGAGCAGAGTCCGATATTCAGGATGGTATCCATCATACCAGGCATAGAGCTGCGTGCGCCCGAGCGGCAGCTGACAAGAAGAGGATCGGAAGGATCTCCGAACTTCTTGCCCATAATCTTTTCAGTAGCCTCAAGAGCCAGTGCAACCTCTCCCTTAAGTTCAGGTGTGTAGCCGCCACCGAGCTGATAATACTCGGCACAGCATTCAGTAGTAATAGTGAATCCGGCAGGAACCGGCATTCCCAGCTTGCTCATCTCAGCAAGGTTGGCTCCTTTTCCACCAAGGAGCTCTCTCATAGAGCCATCACCTTCGGCAGCCTTTCCACCGAAACGGTACACTCTTTTCTTGTTCTCAAACATAGTATTTTTAACCTAAATAATTTCGCGGCGCGAATTTACAACAAAAATCTCAATTAATCTTCACCTTCGCCACACTGATTTTGTATAAGTGACTCAAGGATAGTCTGGATTCCAGATTTCTCGGAAGCACGTATCCTTACGTCGGAGTTGGTGCAGCAGGGATGCCCCAGCGGAAAGAACACCACATCCTGCAGCAGAAGTTCCGCATCCAGATAATCGAAATCTATGTCCCTTATTTGGACTATTACACCGGGAACCTCGGCAAAAAGCACCCGTACGACGTCTTCCTGGTTTGCGGATTTCATAACGTCGGACACATCTATGACAGCTCCTGTCCCTCCCTCGGTCATCCTTTTTACTGCGGCGAGCAGACCTCCGTCGGCAACGGTAGCGGCGCTCAGGAGTATCTTGTCCTCGACCAGTTCACGAAGAACCTCGAAACAATCTATGAAATAATCCGCATCCTCTATCTGCAGGGACACTCCTCCGTTACGGCCGAGCGCCTGCGACAGCAGGGAACCGCCAAAGCGGTAATCCGCCGTTTCAAACGGGATGTACACTATCCAGCTCTGAGGATCCGGCACCAGCAGGCTTCCTACGGAACGAGCCGTCCTCATGCTGGGATCGGAAGAACGGTACGGACCTTCGAGGAACTCATCCTGCTGCGCAGGAAGAAGAGACGCCTTGACACTGAGCGAACTGTCACGGGAAGGTGCGAAATCATACCCGGAAAGCGTTACTCCAAGACTGTCCAGATAATCAGCGGCAGCCTTTGCGGACGAGTAGAACGCAGCCATATTTCCCAACGGCTCTCCGTTCCACTTCCAGTTGAGACTCAGGGCTATGTCTCCGAGTTTGAAACGTCCCTGCCTCCAGAGGCAATCGATCAGGGAGGCGGCTATCCTGCTGCGGGTGTAAGTGTCCGCAAAGGCCATCGGGACCTGTCTGCGGGTATCCAGCACCATCTGAAGGTAATCCTTGACCCTGCGGCGGTCGAACTTGAAAGGATTCAACCCGCCATCGATGGACTCATCAATGATCTGCAGGGCATCGGGCGCATTTCCATAGTCCCCGCAAGTATCCGACTCACAAACCGCATCCAGCATCTGGGCGGGAGTCAGCTCCATACGGATTCCGTCAATGACGTATCTGGAATGCAGCGCTGATGAATTTTCTTTTGTCATAGTCGTCAAAAACGTGTAAAAATAGTTAATTTTGGATTCAGTTGCAATATGGACTATTCAGATAAGTCATATGAAGAGCGTCTGGCCGCTCTGTTTGTCAAATTCCCATCTGTTCAGAAGGCTGGATTCGGCAATGGCGCATACAAGGAAGGGCTGGACGGGATGAAGCGCCTGGACTGCATTCTGGGCCATCCGCATCTCGGTTACAGGACCATCCACGTCGCAGGGACCAACGGAAAGGGCTCCGTAAGTTCAATGATTGCCGCGTCACTTGCTGCCGAAGGAATGAAGACCGGCTTGTATACATCCCCCCATCTGGTAGATTTCAGGGAGAGGATGAAAATCATTTCCGGCGACGGGTACGAAATGATATCCAAACAGGACGTATGGGAGTTTCTGGACACTCACGATTCCGCTCTTGAGGGCCTGTCTTTCTTTGAGATTACTACCGGGATGTGCTTTTGGTGGTTCAGGAAGAAAGAAGTTGATGCCGCAGTGATAGAGACAGGTCTCGGAGGCCGGCTTGACAGCACCAACATCATCACTCCGCAAATCAGTGTAATAACGAGCATAGGGCTGGATCATTGTGCGCTTCTGGGCAACACAAGACAGTTGATAGCCGCCGAGAAAGCAGGGATTTTCAAGAAAGGCGTGCCTGCCGTAATCTGGGGGCACGACAAGGAAACGGATCCGGTATTCGAGTCTGCGGCACAAAGGACAGGGACTGAACTTTTCTATGCGCAGCCGCTGGAAGGCAGAATACCAGAAACGGACCTCAAAGGGGAATACCAGTCCCGCAACCTTGCGACGGTGTTCAAGGCCATGGAAGTACTCGGCCGAAAAGCAGAACTCCCGGCAATCTGCAACACGGCGCGGATCACCGGTCTTCACGGCAGGTGGGAAGTCCTTTCCTCCAAACCGACGACCATTTGCGACATAGGCCACAACCCCGCTGCCCTTGCGTTGAATTTCAAGCAGTTGCAAGAACTCGAAAAACCTCTTGTCATAGTGTATGGGATTATGGCGGACAAGGATCTGGACTCCATCATTCCACTTATGCCATCACACGCCCGATACATATTGTGCGCCCCTGCGACTCAGAGAGCCTTGAAAGCCGGCATACTTGAGGAAAGAATACGGTCCGCAAGACCGGAACTGACGGTAGAAACCGCAGATTCCGTTGCCGATGCTGTCAGAAGGGCCGTCCAAACTGGAACAGACGACACTATCGTTTATATAGGCGGCAGCGCTTTCGTGGTTGCAGAGGCCTTGCCTCTGTTCTGTTCAGATCCGCTCGATGTCTGAAGACCTGAGCCATCCCTGGCGTCCGTCGGAGATCTCGACATTGGACCATTCTCCGAGTTCATCCATTACCTTGACCTTCGTACCCTCGTGAAGGACAAAAAGATCCTTCGCAGAAGACTCGGAAGGGGAACTCTTGGCAGAGACCACAGCTTTCATCACAATGGCGGAATTGTCTTTCCTGTAATCCGTCCATTGCCACTGTGCAAAGTCAAGGCATAGCAAAGACAGTACAAAAGCTGCAATTCCGGCATAGAAGCCCACTTTTCTGCGAGCCTGGACGTGCGAAAGCAGGAAAATCAGAAGACACCCTGCAGCGGCGGCGAACAGGATGAAGAACAGTATTGCCCAGGTATCGGAAGCCAGGGCGTGGCACATCCTGTGCCCTATCTGCTCTATCCATATCTCGGGAATCTCTTCTATGTTGTCCTGGGTGAAACTCTTTGCAAATTCCAGATTGTGCATGACATCCTTGTCGGAAGGGGCAAGCTTGAGCGCCCTCTCGTAATACAGTATTGCCCTGGCGTAATCTTCCATCTTGAACCAGGCATTGCCAAGATTGTAATACAGATCGGCGGACTCCATCCCGGACGATTCTATTTCCGACCATGCGGACACGGCCGCAGCATAGTTTCCCTCGGAATATGCCGCCACTCCGTCATCCCACGGCTCTGCATTCAGGTTCAGGCAGAGCAGGGCAAGCAGCACGGGCAGGACTTTTCTGGAAACGGAACCTGACCTTCCGCGTACAGACGAATCAATGCCGGAAATGACTTCCACCGCACTTGAATAGTGTTCTTTCATTGAATCCTGTTCCGTATCCGGTGAATATCTTTCCATTTCGCACGCATCGAGGAGGGTGCAGAAATCATTTGTCAGGTCATCCGGAACTCCTGCTTCGGAAAGCCTGGATACGATATTGTCACGATTCATGTCTGCTATGTCTATGTTGAGTTTGTCTCCAACGAAGCCCAGAAGCGCCTTGTGCAGTTCTTCGTAGAATGCAGTCCTGAGGTTCTTGTCCAGGAACATCCCCGCATTGGAAAGTCGCTTGCGGGCCATCTTGGTGGCGGCTTTGTTGCGGGACAGCGCTATGTCCGCCTTCACTGCGGCACGTTTTCGCAACACGGCCCATATTATGACTGTTGCAGCCACAATAGCGGCAAGAAGCATCCAGAAAGCTGCGGAGAACACAAAGAATGAGCCCGCCTTATCAAGGTCGGAGTTTCCGGAATGTATGAACCTGATGTCCGCGCCAAGGTCCTTGACGTCTTTTCGTGACACTCCCTGTACAATCTGGCCGCCTTGCGCTTCAGGGGCAGACTCCTGACCTCTGGCAACATACACAGGTATCTCCCGGGATGTCAAGGTCACATACTTGCCGGACTCCACATCGAAATATGTGAATTCTACCGGACTTATCGAGAATTCTCCGTGGCTGCGGGGTATGAACGGATACTCGAAAGTCCTGCTGCCGCTGGTGCGTCCGTTTCCTTTGTCGGTATTCTCTGTCACCTTGACGTCATATACCTCGAAATCCGGAGGGAAATTCACCTTCGGCGCCTCCAGAAGGGAGACATTTCCCTTGCCAGATATGCTTATCTTCAGGGATGACGCATCGTGAGCACTAAGGGAGTCTCTGGAAAGGCTTGCCTGCATGGAGTATTTGCCCACGGCTCCGGAAAAAGAAGCCGGGGCTCCGGCAGGAAGTTCCCTGACCTTGATGGTATAGGGAGACGTGGACACCCGCTTGCGTATCGTGCGGTAATCATCCTGGAAAAAGCTGTCGAAAATGCTTCCTGTGGAGTTGTTGTTCGTGCGGACATTTACAAGGCACACAAGTTCCGCAGGGTCTATTACCAGGTCTCCGCTCTGCTGTGGTATAATCACCCAGCTCCGGAGCACTGCTGTATTATATATCTGATTCCCAACGTTCTCACGATGGAATTCGATGTTTGTGGGAGTTTGGACCTCCTGGCTCCAGAATCCGTTGAAAGATGGGAAGCGGGCATCCTCGAAGCCGGCTATGTTGGCTCTTTGGTATAACTTGAGCACGAGATTCACAGGCTCTCCCACAACTGCCGACGACTTTCCCGGAATCATCTTCAGGAAGATATCCCCGTCGGAGGTCTCCTGATTCTCGGCGCTCTGCTGTGCCTGTGATGCCGGCTGTTCTCCAGCTCCGACAACCTCGATCGTAATGCTGCGGGAAGAAACGCGTTCTCCCTTGACCGTTGCGGTTGCCGCAGGGATCGAGAACGAACCTGCCTTTTTTGGCAGAAGTATATAGGTATAGGATGACTGGGAGGATTTCGTCCGCTTGCCGTTGACTATGCTTATCGAAGTGCTGGATCCCCTCTGAGGGCCCCAAACCAACTGGAAATCTTCCCCGGACGACCACTGGAAATCCGTAGGAGAGTCTTCCCCATCCACCACGAAGGTAACGTTGAACTGTTCGTCAGCCGCCACCAGATTGGGAGCCTCAACCCTTATGGAATTCTGGGCACAGACCGCCAGAGAGGCGGCAAGCATAAGCACAATGGCAATTATTCTTTTCATCCTACCAATTTTTCTCTTTTTGTCTTGACTGGAGCACTGCAGCTTTTTCCCTGTTGACCTTGTCCTGGGTCTCCTTCTCCTTTGCCTGAATTGCTTTCAGCATCTGCTGGGCCTGCTGCTCGGAAATCTTCGGCTGCTGCTCACGGGACTGGCTGTCGTCACGGTTCCGGTCCTGGTTCTGCTGATTCTGGTCCTGCTGGTCCTGATCCTGCCGGTTGTCCTGGTCCTGCTGATCCTGGTTCTGATCCTGATTCTG
>JAKSKG010000035.1 GCA_024401805.1 Bacteroidales bacterium | reverse complement strand
CGCAGGAAACGGTGGAAGGGGCCGGAGCGAATGAAATGAGCGGAGTCCTCTCAGTGGCAAACTGCTGCCGCTGCGGAGCTCCGCTCATATAAAACCCTTGGAGTCAACCTCAGCGCTGCTCTCGCAAGGTCTACTGGGAAAATTCTACAGAATCCGACGCAATGCGGCTATGTCTTCCGGAGTCGTTTCCCAGGAAGTAACAAAGCGTACCATGGATTCGGATTCGCCCCGCGGTCCCCAGTATTCGAACGACACATCCGGAAGAATCCTGTCTATCAACTCGTTCGGCAGAGTGAAGAACTGCTGGTTGGTGGGAGAATCTATTGTGCAGGCATAGCCTTTCTCTTCGAATGCCCTACGAAGTTCCTTTGCCCGCTCGACCCCGTTACGGCCTATCCTCATATAAAGGTCGTCGGTGAACAGCTGGGCGAATTGGATGCCGAGGAACCTTCCCTTGGCCAGAATCGCGCCGTGGGCTTTCATTATGCTGCGAAGCGCCGGCATCAGAGCCGGTTCCGTACATACCACAGCCTCTCCGAACAGGGCGCCCATCTTGGTGCCGCCTATATAGAACACCTCGCACAGACGTGCGATATCCTTCAAAGTCACATCTTCTGATGCCGCAAGCCCGAACCCAAGCCTGGCACCGTCTATGAAAAGAGGGATCCCATAATCCTTGCAGACATTGTGAATGCTTTCCAGCTCCTGGAGAGTATATATCGTGCCCAGTTCCGTAGGGAAGGAAATATAGACCGCCCCGGGGCAGACCATACACGGCCAGGTCTCGTCCGCGAAGAAATTGCGAAGATAGGCGCTCAACTCCGAAGGACACATTTTCCCATCGTGGGAAGGAAGCGTTATCACTTTATGGCCGCACAGCTCGATGGCACCGGCTTCGTGCACAT
This sequence comes from Bacteroidales bacterium, assembly GCA_024401805.1. Taxonomy (GTDB): domain Bacteria; phylum Bacteroidota; class Bacteroidia; order Bacteroidales; family UBA932; genus Cryptobacteroides. The sequence continues at coordinate 14,051 of JAKSKG010000035.1, read as the reverse complement.
TGATATGGCCGGTCTCGACCGCTATGACACCCTGGGTCCGGCCCAGTATGGCATCGATAACCGTCGAATTGGTCTGGGTGCCGCCGGCGAGGAACTGCACGTCTGCATCAGGAGCGCCGCAGGCCTCTCTGATCAGTTTCTTTGCATTGTCACAAAAGGAATCATCCCCGTATCCTGAAGTCTGAATACTGTTATAGCGGCATATCGCTTCCAGAACCTCGGGATGGGCGCCAGACATATAATCACAATCAAAGTGTGTCATTGCCAAAAAATTTTCCAAAAATAGTAAATCTGACATTATAAAGGAACTATTTTTTGATTTACGTAATACAGATTTCAAAAATAATCATAACTTTGCCCGTACAAGCAGAGAAGATTGTATGGAAGACCGTAACAAAGGACGCGGTGGCTGCCGCAAAGGAGCCGGCCGCCCCAAAGGGGACAGCAAATTGTATTCATTCCGTTGCCCCTCGGACATAGCACGCCGCCTGGATGGACGCACCAACCGGACAGAATTCATAAACGAGAGTCTGCGCAGGGCTCTGGCCGGATCGGAGTCCAGCGCCTGGCATAACGGAACAGTCACCCGGGCGGAATCCGTAAAACCTCTGCATCTCCCCTACTTCGACCTGCAGGTACGCGCAGGTTTCCCCGTTCCTCTGGACAATGACGAGCGCTCGCAGGACATTGAACTGCTGACTATGCTTTGCCCTCATCCGGAAGCGTCCTACCTCATAAGGGTAAAGGGGGACTCGATGATAGATGCCGGCGTACAGGACGGAGACATCGTGATCGTGGATAAGAGCAGGCGCAATCCGTCGCCCAGGGAAATAGCCGTATGCGAACTCAACGGGGAATACACCATCAAGAGATTCCAGGAAGAGAACGGCCAGGGATGGCTTATACCTGCGAACCCGGATTACCCCCGCCTTAGAGTCACGGACAATGACGAATTCAGGATCTGGGGCACTGTAACTTACATAATACATAAAGCCCGTGATTAAGAGCCTGTTTTAGGATGATGTGGGCCGTAATAGATGCAAACTCGTACTTCTGCAGTGTCGAGCAGGTGTTCCATCCCGGCCTGCAGGGCAAGCCTGTGGTAGTCCTGAGCTCGAATGACGGAATAATAGTGGCGCTGACTCCGGAGGCCAAGGCTGTGGGGCTGCACCGCGGGGACCCTGTCTTCAAGGTGCGCGGCATCATAGAGAAGTACCACGTGAACGTGTTCTCCGGCAACATGATGCTGTACGCTGCCATGTCGGAGCGGGTGCAGAGTATCATACGGAAGGCTGTAGACTACTGCGAGAGCTATTCCATAGACGAGATCTTCGCCGACCTGTCGGGATATTCCGGGCACTATGACCCGGAGGGATACATGAGGAACCTGGCAGAGAGAATCAGGCTCTGGACCGACATACCGGTAAGCATAGGGATAGCCCCTACCAAGACTCTGGCCAAGATGGGCAGCAAGTTCGCCAAGAACCATCCCGGATACCGCAGCGTATGTATGATAGACAGCGACCGCAAGCGCAGGAAGGCATTGGAAATATTTGATTTGGACGATGTCTGGGGCATAGGCAGGCACAGCTATGAAAAACTCCTGTCACTGGGTGTGCGCACTCCCCTGGAGTTCGCGGACAAACCTGGAGAATGGGTCCACAGGCACTTTGCAAAGCCCGGGATACAGACCTGGAAGGAACTTAACGGCTGCTCCTGCATAGACACGGCCGAGGTCCTGAGACGGCAGACCATCACTACCAGCCGGAGCTTCTCTGAAATGACGGACAAGCTGCAGTATCTCAAGGCCTCCGTCGCAAGTTTTGCATCGGGATGCGCCAACAAGCTCAGAGCACAGGGATCGGCTGCAGGAACGGTAACGGTATTTATGTGCAGCAACTTCTTCCGCAAGGACCTTCCGCAATACTTCAATACGAAATCCTGCGATTTCCCCGTACATACGGCAGACACTGTGGAAATAGTCCAGGCGGCGCTACGCCTGACAGAGGAAATGTTCCGCCCCGGAATAATGTACAAGAAGACCGGAGTGATACTCTCGGACATCGTAAGCGGCACGGTACAGCAGAACATATTCGATCCCGTACCCAACAGGGACGCGAGGCAGGAACTCTCCAGGACTCTGGACACTCTGAACCGGCGGTACGGGCTTAAAACAGTACGCCTGGCCGTGGAAGGCGGCCAGGCGGAACCGTGGAGGGCGCGCTGCGACAACCGCAGTCACAACTACCTCACGAATATCGATGAACTGCTGACTATCGGTTGAAAACGGTTTTTCCCTTGATGATGGTGGTCTGAACGTTGATGCCTTCGTCGAATATGACGATATCGGCATCCTTGCCGGCCTCTATGGAACCGGTACGGTCCGCTATCTTCATAACCTTTGCAGGGTTGGTGGCAGCCATCTTGACGGCGTCCACTATGGTGCAGTCGGTATTCTTGAGGATGGTGCGGAGCAGGCAGTCTGCTGTAGCCACACTGCTGGCCAGGCCGGCCTTCCCCTCAAGATATGCTATTCCACCCTCGACTGTAACAGGGTATCCGTTGTCGAGACCTCCGAAAATATAGATTCCTTCCGGCAGGCCGGCGGCACGCATTGCGTCGGTAACAAGCACGATATGGTCGACGCCCTTGATCTTGATGGCAGTCTTAAGGACGGAAGGCTGTACGTGGAAACCGTCGGCGATGATTTCGCAATACACGTCATCGTGATAATATCCGAACTCGACTGCTCCGGCATAACGGAACAGGCCTACCTTATGCAGAGTGCTCATACATGCGAAGAAATGTGTCATAAGGCGTGTACCGGCCTCGTAAACCTTCTCGCAATCCTCGAATGAAGCCTCGGTATGGGCAATGGAAGTTATGATTCCGCGGGCCTCGAGGTCCTTCACGAACTCTACGGTATCCGCAACCTCGGGAGCGAAGTCCCAACGGACAACCTCCGGGCATTTATCCAGTATCTCAAGATACTCCTCTTTCTTAGGGGAGCGGATATATCTCTTGTCCTGAGCTCCGGCCTTGGTAGGGGCAAAATACGGTCCCTCGATGTGAATACCCGGCATTGAAGAACCCTTGTCATTGATTTTCAAGGCTTCGCGGTAAGCGTTCACGGAATTGTACAAAGACTCCGGAGTGCTTGTCATCACCGTAGGGTAAAGGGTTGTGGTTCCGTGCTCCGCCTGGGAATTGGCAATCATCAGATATGATTCGACTTTCCCGTCCAGAGTATCACCGCCTCCGCCTCCGTGAATATGGATATCGATGAAACCCGGGCTTACATAATTGCCCTTGGCGTCGATCGTTTCCGCACCCTGAGGTACAACATCGGATATGCCGGTAATCTTACCGTTGTCATATACGAGTACGCCTTCCCGGATTCCGTGTGGCGTAATGATCTTTCCGTTGGTGATTGCTTTCATTATTCTGTAGCTTTTGATTCAAGATAAAGTTCGTCCATCTGGGACTGGTCGATCTTTGAAGGAGAGTCGATCATCACGTCACGTCCCTGATTGTTCTTAGGGAATGCTATGTAATCACGTATTGTCTCCTGACCGCCGAACAGGGCGCATACACGGTCAAATCCGAACGCAAGTCCTCCGTGAGGCGGAGCTCCGAACTTGAACGCATTGATAATGAAACCGAACTTGTACTCGGCGTCCTCCTTGCTGATACCCAGAACCTCGAACATCCGCTGCTGCATCTGCGCGTTATGGATACGGATCGATCCGCCACCAAGTTCAGTTCCGTTAAGTACGAAGTCGTAGGCATTGGCGCAAACCTTCTCAAGGTCTTCCTTCCTGTCCGAGTAGAACCACTGCTCGTGCTCCGGCTTTGGTGCGGTGAACGGATGGTGCATTGCGTAGAAGCGCTGATCCTCGTCACTCCACTCCAGCAGAGGGAAGTCCACAATCCACAGAGGAGCGAAAACCTTAGGGTCACGAAGTCCCAGGCGGTTGCCCATCTCGATACGCAGTACACCGAGCTGTGTCTGGGTCTTGCGTTTTGCGCCGCAGAGAATAAGGACCATATCCCCCTTCTTTGCTCCAAGACGGTCACAAACGGCCTGAATCTGCTCCGGGGTATAGAACTTGTCCACGGAAGACTTGGTCCCTTCTTCGCCTATCTTGATATATACCAGGCCCTTGGCTCCAACCTGAGGGCGCTTCACCCACTCTGTGAGTTCGTCTATCTGCTTGCGGGTGTATTCTGCGACCGGGGCGCAGATGGCTCCGACATATTCGGCGGAATCGAATACAGAGAAGCCGCATCCCTTGACCAGGTCGGTAATCTCGTGTATCTCCATTCCGAAACGCACATCCGGCTTGTCCGAACCGTAGTTGTCCATCGCATCGTACCAGCTCATTCTTGGAAGAGGGTCAGGAATGTCGACCCCGAGAGCGTTCTTGAACATCGAGCGCATCATTCCTTCGAACATATTCAGCACGTCCTCCTGCTCGACGAATGACATTTCGCAGTCGATCTGCGGGAACTCGGGCTGGCGGTCTGCGCGGAGGTCCTCGTCACGGAAGCAGCGTACGATCTGGAAATAACGGTCATAGCCGGCAACCATCAGCAACTGTTTGAAGGTCTGAGGACTCTGAGGGAGAGCATAGAACTCTCCCGGATTCATCCTTGAAGGAACCACGAAATCGCGGGCTCCTTCCGGAGTGGACTTGATGAGGTACGGAGTCTCTATCTCCATGAATCCCTTGCCGTCGAGATATGTACGGATCTCCTGGGCAAGACGGTGCCTGAGTGCAAGTGCTCTCTGCAGAGGTGCGCGCCTGAGGTCGAGATAACGGTATTTAGCACGGATATCCTCGCCTCCGTCCGAAACCTCCTCGATGGTAAACGGCGGAGTCTGTGCCTTGTTGAGCACGTTGACCTTTTCAATCTTGATCTCTATGTCACCGGTATCCATCTTAGGGTTCTTGCTCTGGCGTTCAACCACCTGCCCCTCTACCTGGATGACCCATTCGCGGCCCACCTCGATTTCTTCCTCGGTGACCAGCTGGGTGATTCCATAGCGGTCTCTCAAATCAATGAAAGTCATTCCGCCCAGTTTGCGTGCCTTCTGCACCCATCCTGCAAGCGTAACCTTGCGTCCTGCATCACTAATGCGGAGTTCCCCGCAAGTATGAGTTCTGTACATATTCAGTGTGTTTATTTAACCGAATCACAAATATACAGAAAAAAAGCCCAACTTGACCACCACAATCCGATTCCGTTTTGAAATAATGACTACCTTTGCCGAAGTATGGAAGTAAGAGCTAAAAAAGCGTTGGGCCAGCATTTTCTGACCGACCAGTCCATCGCGCAGGGAATAGTGGATGCGCTTGGCGCCGGATCGGAAGTCCGGGACGTGCTTGAGATAGGCCCCGGAATGGGCGTATTGACCGGATATCTGCTGGAAAGGGAAGACATCGACCTCAAGATGATAGAACTCGACGGGGAATCCGTGGATTATCTGACCACCCATTTCAACGGAATGCAGGGCAATCTGTATCAGGCCGATTACCTCAGATTCGACGTCCACAAGATATTCAAGGGACGATACCGCGTCATAGGCAATTTCCCATACAACATTTCATCACAGATATTCTTCAAGATCCTGGACGACAAAGACCTTGTGCCGGAGGTTGTATGCATGATACAGAAGGAAGTCGCAGAGCGCATAGCGGAAAAGCCAGGCAGCAAGACATACGGGATACTATCGGTACTGCTGCAGGCCTGGTATGACATAGATTACGTGATGTCGGTCGGTTCCGGAGCCTTCTGCCCTCCTCCGAAGGTCCAGTCCGCCGTGATACGCCTGCGGCGCAACGGCCGGGAGTCTCTGGGTTGCGACGAGAAAATGTTCAAGCAGGTGGTCAAGGCTGCATTCAACCAGCGCAGGAAAACCCTCAGAAACGCGCTCAAACCCCTGTTGCCGGAAGGTCTGGACACCTCGGCACCGATATTCGACCTGCGTGCGGAAAAGCTTGGGGTAGAAGATTTTGTATACCTGACAAAACTTGTCAGCGAATAATCTTGTCCGTATAGATGACCCCGTCCAGATGATCGCACTCATGCTGGAAAATCACAGCTGTGTAGCCGGTTATGCGCTCGGTCGTATCGCGCAAGGTGGCAGGACTTACGTATGAAATCTCTATATCCTGGTACCTTGGGACATCTCCCCTCCTGCCAGGAACCGAGAGGCATCCTTCCGGACCCGGAACAAGTTCCCCGTGAAAAGCCGTGATACGGATATTGGGATATACCTCGAACGGCTCGTCCTGCTTGTCATAACGCAGAACCGCCACTACCCTGCGGGATATTCCGACCTGGGGCCCTGCGATTCCAACACCGTCCTGCTCGGGAGACGTCACCGTAGACAGCATCTTGCCTGCAAGTTCCCCGTACAACTCACTTGATATCATGGACAGGGAGAAATCCTTGCAAGGAGTACGCAGCAAGGCCTCCTCCGAGGGTACGTCCACGGTATACACGTGCATAACATCGCCCTGCGAACGGATAAGGTCTTTCTCGGACCGGCTCCAGGAGGAAGTGCAAGCCGTGGCCAACATCATGGCGGCAACGGAAAAAAGGCAAATATTCTTCATAATCTCAAATATAAGGTCCGGCATAAAACCGGACCTTTTCTATTTTCTGTCAGTGAATCACTTCACAATCAGGTAATGCCTGCCGAAACGTTCGAAAGCAGCTCTTTCGAGTGCCTCACGGTCGTCCGGATGGGCGATAGAGGTCAGCAGACGGGCACGCTCCTGATAGCTCTTGCCGTAAAGGTTGACTGCTCCCCACTCGGTAACGACCCAATGAACGTGGAATCTTGAAGTAACGACACCTGCGCCTTCCTTCAAGACCGGAGAAATCTTGGATACGCCCTTCTTTGTGCGGGATGACATTGCTATGATTGGCACACCTTCCTCTGCGAGTGAGGCTCCGTATATGAAGTCAATCTGCCCGCCGACACCGCTGAAGTGTTTCGTGCCTATAGAATCCGCACAAACCTGTCCGGTGATATCCATCTCCACTGCAGAGTTGATCGCTGTCATACGAGGGTTCTTGCAGATTACATATGGATCGTTGGTGTAGCCTACGTCCATCATCAAGACATCCGGATTGTTGTCTATGAAGTCATAGACCTTCTGTGATCCCATAAGGAAGGTAGATACAATCTTACCCTTGTCGGTACCCTTGTTGGAGCCGTTTATGACGCCCTTTTCAACAAGATCAAGCACGCCGTCCGCGAACATCTCGGTGTGGATACCCAGATTCTTATGGTTTCCGAGCTTTGCCAGAATTGCGTTTGGAAGAGCTCCTATGCCAAGCTGGAGGCAAGCTCCGTCCTGAATCAAAGGCAGACAGTTCTCTCCGATAGCCAGGTCAGTCTCGTCCGGAACGACAACTTTGGCCTCCATAAGAGGTGTATCGTCCTGGACAAAAATATCAATCTGGTCTATGGAAATCATCGCCTGACCGAAAGCGCGCGGCACGTGCGGATTGATTACCGCAATTACCGTTTTTGCGCACTCTACAGCAGCCAGAGTAGCATCTACACTGGTACCTAACGACACCATACCATTCTCATCCGGAGGGCATACCTGGATCATTGCAACATCACACGGCACTGCTCCGCAGCGGTACAGTTTCTGAGTCTCGGAAAGAAATACCGGTATATAGTCTGCATAACCGCTCTGAACACCTGCACGGACATTGCCGCCGATAAAAAATCCCTGATGGAAAAAGATGCCGCTGTATTTCTCATCAACGTAAGGCGCAGGGCCTTCCGTATGCAGATGATGAATGCGTACGTCTTCCAGTTCCCCGGCATCGCCTCTGCGGCAAAGAGCCTGAATCAGACACTGAGGTGCACTGGCAACGCTGCTGAAATGGATATGGTCACCGGATTTTACCACCTTGACGGCTTCGTCCGGGCTGACAAAATTGATCTGTTTCATAAGCTATTTCTGTTCTTTTCCCAACATAAGTTTCATCATTGTTGCAGCAGAATATGCCACAGAAGTACCAGGGCCGAAGATTGCTGCGACGCCTGCCTTATAAAGGGTGTCGTAGTCCTGAGTCGGTATTACACCGCCGGCAACGACCATAATGTCCTCGCGACCCAGTTTGCGGAGTTCCTCAATCAGCTGAGGAATAAGGGTCTTGTGACCTGCGGCAAGTGAGGATGCGCCTACAATATGCACATCATTCTCTACAGCTGCACGGGCTGCTTCCTCCGGTGTCTGGAAGAGAGGTCCCATATCGACGTCATATCCGCAGTCGGCATAACCTGTGGCTACAACCTTTGCACCGCGGTCGTGTCCGTCCTGTCCCATTTTTGCAATGAAGATACGTGGACGACGTCCTTCCTTCTTGGCAAATTCGTCTGTAAGGCGGACAGCTTCCTCGAACTGCTCATCCTTCTTGTATTCTGAACTGTACACTCCTGAAATTGTTCTGATTGTTGCCTGATAACGGCCTACGACTTTCTCACAAGCATCACTTATCTCGCCAAGGGTGCAGCGCAATTTCGCACACTCGATGGCAGCTTCAAGAAGATTGCCGTTCCCTGTACGTACGACTTCGGTAAGAGCATCAAGAGCTGCGCGGCAGGCCTTCTCGTCACGGGCCGCGCGAAGAGCGGCGAGAGACTCTTCCTGCTGCTTTCTAACCTCGGCATTGTTGACCTCGAGAATGTCGATAGGATCTTCGTGGTCAAGACCGTACTTGTTGATACCGACGATTGTCTGTGCGCCGGAATCGATACGCGCCTGTGTGCGGGCGGCAGCCTCTTCGATACGCATCTTTGGAACTCCGGTTTCGATGGCCTTTGCCATACCGCCGAGTTTCTCGACCTCCTCGATAAGAGCCCAGGCCCTCTGCACAAGCTCGTTTGTCAGAGTCTCCACATAGTATGAACCGGCCCAAGGATCAATCTGCTTGCAGACCTTGGTCTCGTTCTGGATATAAATCTGAGTATTGCGGGCTATTCGGGCAGAGAAGTCTGTAGGAAGTGCAATGGCCTCGTCAAGAGCGTTGGTATGCAAACTCTGCGTGTGACCGAGCACAGCGGACATGGCCTCTATGGCTGTACGACCGACATTGTTGAAAGGATCCTGTTCGGTGAGAGACCATCCTGAAGTCTGGCAGTGGGTGCGCAGAGGCATGGATTTGTCGTTCTTGGCACCGAAGCTCTTCACAATCTTGGCCCAGAGAAGGCGTCCTGCACGAAGCTTGGCAATCTCCATAAAGTGGTTCATGCCGATGCCCCAGAAGAATGAAAGCCTTGGAGCGAACGCATCTACGTCAATGCCTGCATTGACACCTGCCCTGAGGTATTCCATACCGTCAGCAAGTGTGTATGCGAGCTCAATGTCAGCGGTAGCTCCGGCCTCCTGGATATGATATCCGGAGATGGAGATGCTGTTGAACTTAGGCATGTTCTTGGATGTGAATTCGAAGATGTCGGCGATGATTCTCATTGAGAACTCAGGTGGATAGATGTATGTATTGCGCACCATAAACTCCTTGAGAATATCGTTCTGTATGGTTCCTGCCATTTCTTCCAGTTTCGCTCCCTGCTCAAGGCCTGTCACGATGTAGAATGCAAGGATAGGAAGCACGGCACCGTTCATTGTCATAGACACGGACATCTTGTTCAGAGGAATTCCCTCGAAGAGTCTCTTCATGTTTTCAACGGAGCAGATGCTTACACCGGCCTTTCCCACGTCACCTATGACTCTCATATTGTCCGGGTCATAGCCGCGGTGGGTAGGAAGGTCGAAGGCTACGGAAAGTCCCTTCTGTCCGGATGCAAGGTTGCGTCTGTAGAATGCGTTGGATTCTTCGGCAGTAGAGAATCCGGCATACTGACGGATGGTCCACGGCTTGAAAGGATACATCATTGAATATGGTCCGCGCAGGAAAGGAGGGAGACCTGCGACGAAGTCCAGATGCTCCATCCCCTCAAGGTCTTCCTTAGAATAAACCGCCTTCACACCAATCTGTTCCGGGGTTTTCCAAACTATATCATTCTTTGCCATAATTAGATACCGAGTTTTTGGTTAAACGATTTCAAGGTCTCGAGCTGGTTGACCCTGACGTGGATGAAGTTCTCAATGCCTGCGGCCTTGAGTTCTTCCGCACATTCGGGATTGCCCGCTACCACGAACAATGCCCTTCCTGCAAGACAGTTGTATGCAGGGATGGCATACTGAGCATATTCCTCGTCTGAAGAGCAAATCACCACTATGTCGGCTCCTGCCTTCATTGCAGCGTCCACACCTTCCTCAACGGAGGCGAAACCAAGGTTATCCACAACTTTGTATCCTGCGGAAGCAAGGAAGTTGCAGGAGAACTGTGCGCGTGCCTGGCGCCATACAAGGCTGCCGATGGTGAGCATGAATGCAACCGGCTGCTTCGCGGCTTTCTCCGTGCTGAGACGAAGAGCTTCGAACTCGGAAGAAAGTCTGGATGTGCTGATGCCCTTGAAGGGTGCTTCCTCGTTTGCGCATTTGCAGCAGCAGGCCATGGGAGCCTTGCCGTTGGAAACCTCTGTGAAATTAGGGAACTGGTTGGTTCCGAGAATGAATTCGCGTGACTGTGCGGCAAGAGTGTGGCGCTTTGTGTCAGAAGCGATGACGTCGTCCTGAACAAGGCCCTTCTTCGCATATTCAACCATACCGCCTTCCTCCTGGACCTTGAGGAAAATCTTCCAGGCTTCGGCTGCAAGGGAATCTGTGAGTACCTCTATATAATAAGAACCGCCTGCAGGGTCAACGACCTTGTCGAAGTGAGACTCCTCCTTGAGGAGAAGCTGCTGGTTGCGGGCGATGCGTTCTGAGAAATCATCCGGATTCTTGTATGCGGTATCGAAAGGAGTCACTGTTATTGAGTTGACACCTGCGATGGCAGCGGACATAGTCTCGGTCTGGGAACGAAGCAGATTGACATATGAATCAAACAGAGTCATATTATAGTATGAGGTCTTTGCGTGGATGCAGGCCTTGCAGGCTTCCTTGTCATTTCCGGCATATTCCTCGACAATCTTGGACCAAAGCAGACGGGCAGCACGGAATTTTGCTATTTCCATGAAATAGTTTGTGCTGATGCCCATATTGAACTTGATTCTGCGTGCTATTTCGCCACCGGCAACACCCTCGTCTGCAAGACGCTTCATATATTCTGCGCCCCATGCAAGCGAATAGCCCAGTTCCTGAACTATGTATGCGCCGCTGTCGCTGAGAGCCGAGCCGTTCACACTTATGACTTTGAAATCAGGATAATCCTTGACTGTATCGATAAGGGCCTTGCCTGTCGAAATCAGACTCTCGGTATCCTTTCCATTCATTATCATACCCTTGATAGGGTCGAAATCGATGGAAGCTTTGATGCGGGCAGGATCATAGCCCTTGCCTGCGAAGTAAGCGACAAGTATCTGTGCGAGTTCCAATGCATGCTTTGAGCAAACCTTGAAGTTCAGCTCCACGCAGTCACAATAGATACCGTTGAGCAAAGTCTGCACATATTCTGCGCTGATCTGCTCTGCAGGAATCTTGAAGCCAAGCGAATCTACGCCCTTTCCAAGGATGTCGAGAGCTTTCACGTTTGCCTGGGCAGCAGATTCGCCGCAAATCTCCTGACGTACGAACCAGTTGTTGTCGCCCGCCTTGTTACCCCTTACGTATGGGAATTCGCCCGGCTCTGAGCCAAGTGTACTTAACTTCTCCAAATCATCTTTCATATAGAAAGGCTGTACTGAAAAACCCTCATCGGTTTTCCACACCAACTTCTTCTGGAAATCGGCGCCCTTGAGATCGACCTGAATCTTGTCAAGCCAATCCTGACGGGTAGGAGAAGTGAATTCAGAAAATAGTTTTTTGTCTGACATTTTGTCTGTAATTATTTGAAATATATTTTATTTTATCAGTTTGTAGTATTCGTCCAAAAGTGAATGCGCAGCCGTAAAAGGAGTCATCTGTCCATTCCAGACGCCTTCCTCGGCCTGATTGATGCGGGCTTCCATTCTGGTATAGAAATCTCCCAGAATCGCCGAATCGATTGTCTCCTTCATCCAGTAGTTGTTCTGCCTGCGACGGCGTATGTCAAAGTACCCGTTGGACTTCACAAAGTCCATATAGGAGAAAATCATTTCGAAAATCTCCTTGATTCCGGTGCCTTTCAGGCCCGAATAGGTAAGAACCTGCCTTGTCCAGCCGCTCTCGGGTGCGGGGAAGAAATGAAACGCGCCCCTCAGCTGGGTTGCCGAAAGATTGCAAGCGTCAACATTATCCCCGTCGCATTTGTTTATGACTATACCGTCCGCCATTTCCATAATGCCGCGCTTGATGCCCTGGAGTTCATCGCCGGCGCCTGAGAGTTGGATTACCAGGAAGAAGTCCACCATAGACTGGCAGGCCGTTTCGCTCTGGCCCACACCCACGGTCTCTATGAAGATTTTATCGAAACCTGCCGCTTCGCAAAGCAGCACTGTTTCCCTTGTCTTGCGGGCTACACCACCGAGGCTGCCGGCCGAAGGACTTGGACGGATGAAGGCATCCCTGCGCTGCACAAGGGATTCCATACGGGTCTTGTCTCCAAGAATGCTTCCTTTTCCGAACTCCGAGGAAGGATCAATGGCAAGCACGGCAAGTTTTCCCCCGTAATTGTCAAGCAGATGAACGCCGAACTTGTCTATTGACGTACTCTTGCCTGCACCAGGCACTCCGCTGATACCTATGCGCACCGACTTTCCGCTTAACGGAAGACATTTTTCTATGACTTCCTGCGCCTTGGCGTAATGGTCCGGATTGGTACTTTCCACTAGCGTGACCGCCTGGGAAAGAATGGTGATATCTCCTTTAGCTATACCCTCAACCATCTCTGCCACAGACAGGTCGTTGCGGCGGAAACTGTTTCTGGAAAGATATGGGTTGATCAACGGAGGTTGCGCTACTCCTTCGTTGACCACCAGGCCCTTGAAAGCTTTATCATTTTCAGGATGTTCCATATTCTCCAGCTATTAAAGTATCGTGTCGGCTATGAGCGAATCGGCATTGAGTCTGCGGGAAAGTACAAACAGCAGATCGGACAGACGGTTGAGATACCTGAGTGCCCCGTTGCCGTCCGGATCGAGTTGATTTTCGCTGAGGAATGTCACCACGCGGCGTTCCACCCTCCTGCAAACGGTCCTGCATACCTGACACTGGCAGGAGGCACGGCTCCCTGTGGGAAGGATGAAGCTCTTGAGCGGCGGCAGACTATGGTCAATTGAGTCAATCTCCGATTCAAGCGCTTTGATCTCTTCAGAAAACATTGCCACGGATCCGGGGCAGGCTATTGCACCTCCAACCATAAACAGTTCCCGGACAATTCTATCCAACAACGGCTTGTAATAAGAAACTCTGCGGCCGACAGGAATACTGTCCTCCGCAGAGCATAACGCATTCAGAAAGGATATTTGCGAGGTAAGTTCATCTACATCTCCGTACGCTTCCACTCGGGCGTCGTCTTTGGACACTCGTTTGCCGTCAGGCAGGGATGTATTCCCGCTATCTCCTTTCCTGGTATAGAGCGACATTATTTCTTCTTTTCACAAAGTTCGGTGAGAATGCTTTGGGTAGCCTTCGGGTGAAGGAAAGCAATATTCATTCCGTCAGCACCTGCCCTAGGAGCAGCGTCGATGGTACGGATTGACTTTTCACCACACTCGGCAAGAGCATTGGCAACACCATCCTCTACGGCATAGGCCATATGGTGGAAGCCTGGACCTCTGGTTTCAAGAAACTTTGCCACTGTGCTGTCCGGGCTTGTTGGCTCGAGAAGTTCGAGCTTTGTGTCTCCGACTTTAAGGAAAGCCGTCTTGACTTTCTGGTCTGCGACTTCCTCTGTCTTGTAGCACTCGAAACCAAGAACGTTCTCATAGAAAGGAAGTGCCTCTTCAATGCTGTTTACGGCTATGCCGATGTGTTCAATATGTGAGATTTTCATAATACTGTTGAATTAATTGTTTTTACTATCCAAGGAAT
>JAKSKG010000034.1 GCA_024401805.1 Bacteroidales bacterium | reverse complement strand
CATAAGACTTACGGGGAACATAAATCCTACGGTGAGCGCAAGTCCTACGGAGCAGCACATAGGCCTTCAAATTCCGGGAAATCTTACCGCAAGGGTTACGGGAAGCCGGGATTGAACAAGGCCGCATCCGACGGAATAAACAGAATGATAAACCGCAGGCCGAGGGTCGACGATGAGACTCTGCAGCCGACCGGCAATTTCTCTGCAACATTCCAGGAAGAGGTTCGACTCAACAAGTTCATTGCAAATTCGGGGGTTTGCTCCCGCAGAGAGGCGGACACTCTCATCCAGGCCGGGGTTGTCACTGTAAACGGAGAGGTTGTCACGGAACTCGGAACCAAAGTCAACGTGCTTACAGACGACATCCGTTTCAACGGAGAGAGGCTCAAAGGAGAGCAGAAAGTATATCTGGTAATGAACAAACCTAGAGGATTCGTTACCACAGCAAGCGACCCCCACGCAGAAAAGACAGTCATGGAACTGCTCAAGGGCTGCCCTGAAAGGGTTTACCCGGTAGGACGTCTCGACAAGGCTACGACAGGAGTCCTGATGTTCACCAATGACGGAGAAATCGCAGAAAGGCTGACCCATCCTTCATTCGACAAGAAAAAGATTTATCAGGTATCTCTGGACAGGAATCTGGAAAGGGAAGACTATGACAAGATACTTGCAGGAGTCATCCTCTCGGACGGAGAGGTCTGCGCCGACGAACTCGAATATGTCGACGATGCCGACCACCGCAAACTGGGAATAGAAATCCATTCCGGAAAGAACAGGATTGTCCGCCGCATTTTCGAATCCCTCGGCTATACTGTAAAGGCTCTTGACCGCGTATATTTTGCAGGTCTTACAAAGAAGGGCCTCAAGAAGGGTGAATGGCGCTATCTTTCAGAAGGAGAAGTCAACATACTTAAAATGGGAGCATACGCATAATGGCGCACCGCAGCGGATTCGTAAATATCATAGGCAACCCCAACGTCGGAAAATCCACGCTGATGAATGCGATGGTGGGCGAGAAACTGTCCATAGTGACAGCCAAGGCACAGACCACCAGGCACAGGATAATGGGCATCGTGAACGGAGAAGACTGGCAGATAGTCTACTCCGACACCCCGGGTATACTCAAGCCTTCCTACAGATTGCAGCAGAACATGATGAATTTCGTGGACACTGCCATCGGGGATGCCGACATAATCCTGTACGTCACGGACGTGAAAGAGACCAGCGACAAGAACTCCGAATATGTTGCGAAACTGTCTTCTCTGGAATGTCCGGTGATAATAGTTGTCAACAAAATAGACCTTGGCACGCAGGAGCAGGTGGTCGAGCTTATGTCCTACTGGAAGCAGCAGGTTCCGAAAGCGGAAATAATCCCTGCCAGCGCCCAGGAGAAATTCAACCTTGAAAGCATTCTTGATGCGGTTGTTTCCAAACTCCCGGAATGTCCCCCATGGTTTGACAAAGATGCCTTCACGGACAAGAACCTGAGATTTTTTGCATCGGAGATAATAAGGGAAAAGATCTTGCTGAACTACAAAGAAGAAATTCCCTATTGCTGCGAGGTGGGTATCGAGTCCTTCAAGGAAGGTGCTGAAAGATATGACATTAGCGCCGTAATATACGTTTCCAGAGAATCCCAGAAGGGAATAGTCATAGGCAAGGGTGGCTCGGCGCTCAAAAGGACGGGAACCCAGGCCAGACTTGATATGGAAGACTTCTTTCAGAAGAAGGTTTTCCTGCAGATATATGTAAAAGTGGACCCCGACTGGAGGGAAAGCAGAAAAGAACTTAGAAAATTCGGATACGAGGAGTAAAAAGAAATGAACGAGGAATACGAAGATACAATCAACGAAGAGGAACTGGAAGAGATGTCTTCTGCCGTGGATGCCCCAGCGGCTCCGTCCGGGAAATATGACAAACTGCTTGACAGCGACTCCCGCAAATTCAAACTCTCCGGAATGTTCAAGGACTGGTTCCTTGACTATTCCTCATACGTTATTCTGCAAAGAGCCGTCCCTCATATAGTGGACGGACTCAAGCCGGTACAGAGAAGGGTTCTCCACGCAATGTACAGGATGGATGACGGCGCCTATACCAAGGTGGCCAACATTGTGGGACAGGCTATGCAATACCATCCGCACGGTGACCAGTCCATACTCGGAGCCCTTGTCCAGCTCGGACAGAAGGGTCTTACAGTCGATTGCCAGGGAAACTGGGGAAACATCCTTACCGGAGACAGCAATGCAGCTCCCCGTTATATCGAGGCAAGACTCAGCAAATTCGCCAAGGAAGTCGTATTCGATCCAAAGATCACCAACTGGATGACCAGTTACGACGGACGCAATCAGGAGCCTACCGAACTTCCCGTGAGATTCCCTCTGCTGCTGGCTCAGGGGACCGAAGGAATCGCAGTGGGTATGGCATCGAAGATCCTCCCACACAACTTCAACGAATTGCTTGATGCCTCGATCGCCATCCTGGAAGGCAAACCTTATGAAATCTACCCCGACTTCCCTACCGGAGGCTACGCGGACTGTTCCAAGTATATGCAGGGGCGCCGCGGAGGTTCCGTAAAGGTCCGCGCCCATATCGAGAAAATAGACAAGAACACCATTGCCATCACCCAGGTCCCGTTCGGCAAGACTACCGACATGATAAAGGACTCCATAATCAAGGCAAAGGACAAGGGCAAGATCAAGATCCGCAAGATCGAGGATATGACCACCGACAAGGTGGAGATAATAATCCACCTTCCGAACGACGTCTCCCCGGACAAGACCATAGACGCCCTCTACGCCTTTACCGATTGCGAATGCAACATTGCTCCGAACGCCTGTGTCATAAGGGACAGCAAGCCGGTATTCGTATCTGTGAACGACATCCTGGAGTATGATACCTTCCATACCAGGGACCTTTTGGAGCAGCAACTGCGGATCAGGCTCTCGGAGCTCGAGAATGACTGGCACTACAGTTCTCTGGAGAAGATCTTCTTCGAGAACAAGGTCTACAAAGTTCTGGAACAGGACCAGAGGGACTGGGAAACCCAGATAAATGACGTACTTGAAAAGATGAAGACCTATCAGTCTTTGCTGCGTCGTGAAATCGTGATGGACGACATACTCAAACTGGTGGAGAAACCTGTGCGCAAGATATCCAAGTTCGACGTCAAGGCCATGGACGAGAAGATCCAGTCCCTGGAGAACGAGATGAAGGCGGTTCAGGACAACATCGACCATATTGTCAAGTATACCATAGACTGGTTCAAGTCACTGAAAAAGAAATACGGAAAAGATTTCCCACGTCTTACCGAACTGACTGGATTCGAGACCATAACTGCGACGAAAGTCGTCAACAACAACGCCAAACTGCAGGCAAATCTGGCCGAGGGATTCGTCGGGATCGGGCTTAAGAATTCTGACGGCGGCGAATACATCTGCGACTGCTCCGACCTGTCGGAAATCATTGTGATAGGCAGGGACGGCCATTACCGCATTGCCAAGGTGGAAGACAAGGCTTTCTTCGGCAAAGACCTCCTGTACGCCGGCATATTCAACAGAGGGGATGACCGCACCATTTACAATGTTATCTACAGGGAAGGCAAGACATCCGTGTATTACGCCAAAAGGTGTGCAATCACTTCTGTCACAAGAGACAAGGACTACGACCTTACATCCGGGGTTCCTGGTTCCGAGATTCTTTGGTTCAGCGCCAACCACAACGGTGAGGCCGAGACAGTCAAGATCCAGCTACGTCCGAAACCGAAGCTCAAGAAGACCAGCTTCGAATACGATTTCTCCACTCTTGCCATAAAGGGAAGGGGTTCAAGAGGAAATCTTGTATCGAAATATGTCATAAGCAGGATAACCCTCAAGAGCAAAGGCGTAAGCACCATTTCCGGCAAGGATATCTGGTATGACGCAGACATTCAGAAGCTCAACGAGGACGGCCGCGGGCAATATCTGGGGCAGTTCAATGCGGAAGACAAGGTTCTTGCAGTATTCCGCAACGGCACTTTCTACACAACGTCCTTCGACCTTGTGAACAAGTATCAGGGAGACGTGCTTTTCATCGAGAAGTTCGACCCGGAGAAGACCTTTACCGTCCTGTACTATGACGCAGATGCCAAGACATTCTATGTCAAGAGATTCTCGTTCGTTCCCAGTGACAACAACCCTCAGAGTTTCATTTCGGAGGGGGCCAAGTCCTATCTGGTGGACATTTCTTCTGACAAATACCCGCAATATCTGGTGACATACGGAGGAAAGACCACCAAGGAGCCAGAGGCTTTCGATGCAGAACAGTGGATAGGGAAGAAAGGCTTCACCGCAAAGGGAAAGAAATGCGCCGAACGGGGTGAAATATCAGAAGTGAAGTTCATAGAGCCTCTTGTCAAAGAGATTCCGGAAGATGATATTCCCGACCTTCCTGTCGTAGACCTTCCCGACGATGCCATTGTCATAGACCTGGATCCCGGCACGACGGACTACAAGGATATCCCGGAAATCGAAGAGCCTACACTTTTCTGATATGATAGTCACTCTGACAGGATTCATGGGAAGCGGCAAGAGCAGTACCGGCAGGGAGCTTGCAGGTCTTACCGGGTACCGTTTCACCGATCTGGACGAATACATATCCCACAAAGCCGGGAAGACCATTCCGCAGTTGCTGTCCGAGAGCGAGGAAAGATTCCGCGCCCTGGAAGCCGAGGCCGTGAGAGACATATTCATCATGAGCCGCATCGAAGGTTTTGACGTAGTGCTGGCTCTGGGCGGAGGATCTCTGATGAATCCGGAAATACAGACACTTGTCCAAAGCCGGAGCACCCTGGTTTATCTTAGAACAGGTATCGAAACCCTGGTCTGCAGGCTGGAGGGATCGGAAAAAGACAGGCCCCTCCTCAAGAAATGCGCTGTTGCCGACCTTATGGAACAAAGGCTTTCAGGATACGGACTCGCTTCCGTGATCGTTGACACGGACGGAAAATCCCCTGCCCAGGTGGCCGGAGAGATATACGGGATTATAAAATAGTGGTGTCCTTACGCTCCCTGATGTCGCGCACCCGGAGCTGGATGGTGGAATTGCCCCTGTAATAGTTCTCCACGATGGAATAACATACGTCCAGAGCATTGCCGGACTTAATGTAGTCGTAATAGTCCGACATATTGAACGCTATTGCAGCTATCTGATGATAAGGCTGGGACTCCTGAATGAGGTCCAGTTTCATGTGCACGCCGCCAGCGCCAACTTTCCTGCCGTTTCCGGCATCATATACATTCTCGGTCACAAAGACGGGATTGCTGTTACCGGGCCCGAAAGGCTGGAACTGTTTGAGTATTCTGAAGAATTTCGGGGTAATCTGGGCAAAATCCAGTTTCTCGTCTATTTCTACGGCCGGCACAAGCATTTCCGGCGTGATCTTTCCCTTGACAAAATTGTCTATCCTGCTGCTGAACTCTTCGAGGTTCTCCTCCTTCAGAGTAAGTCCGGCAGCATATACATGCCCGCCGAAGTTTTCCAGAAGGTCCGCGCAGCTCTCTATGGCCTCGTAAAGATCGAATCCTCCAACGCTGCGGGCGGATCCTGTAATGAAGCCGTTCGACTTTGTGAGCACGATGGTTGGCTTATAGTAGGCCTCGACCAGTCTGGAAGCCACAATGCCCACAACGCCCTTGTTCCATTTCGGATTATAGACGACGGTGGCATTTTCGTGTGCCAGGCAGGTGCCTTTCTCGACCATCTCAAGGGCCTCTCTGGTAATTTCACGGTCTATGTTCTTGCGGTCGTTGTTGCTCTCGTTGATTTTTTCACCTATGGACATAGCCTTGCGCATATCCTGAGCGGTCAGCAGTTCGACTGCAAGCCGTCCGGATTCCATCCTGCCCGCGGCATTGATACGCGGTCCTATCTTGAAGACTATGTCGTCGATGCTTATGTGCCCCGGCTCCGTATTGGAAAGGTTTATCATTGCAAGAAGGCCTTCCCTCGGGGATTCGTTAAGTCTCTTGAGGCCGAAATAGGCCAGAGTCCTGTTCTCGCCCACCATAGTGACAAGGTCGGATGAAATGCTCACGACAAGCAGGTCCAGCAGAGGAATGAGCGTCTCGAAAGCTACGCCGTACTTCTGCGAATATGCCTGTACCAGCTTGAAACCTACTCCGCAGCCGGAAAGGTCATTGAACGGGTAATGGCAATCCTCCCTTTTCGGGTCAAGTACAGCTACGGCGGCAGGAAGTTCAAGTTCCGGAAGATGGTGGTCACAGATTATCATATCTATTCCCAACTCCTTGGCGTGAGCTACCTTGTCGATTGCCTTGATGCCGCAATCCAGGGTGATTATCAAGGAGAAACCGTTCTCGGCAGCCCAGTCAATACCCTTGATGGAGACTCCGTAGCCCTCGTCGTAGCGGTCCGGAATGTAGAAATCCACCTTGGACGTGAAACGCTTGAGGAAAGAGAACATCAGAGCCACGGCTGTGGTCCCGTCTACATCGTAGTCACCGTAGATGAGAATCTTCTCGGAGCCTTCGAGCGCCTTGTGCAGGCGTTCCACCGCATTGTCCATATCCTTGATCAGGAAAGGATCGTGGAGGTCATCGAGACTGGGTCTGAAGAATGCCCTGGCCTGCTCGAAGGTCTCCACTCCCCTGTGGACGAGCAGGGAAGAGAGCACTCTGTCTATGCCCACTTCCGCACACAGCCTTTCCACTTTTTCAGGATCGGCCTGCTCCTTGAGTATCCATTTGCATTCTTTCTCCATAATCATACAAAGTTAACAATTCATTTCCACATTAACAACTATGCGTTTTTATCCCACATAAGGCTTCCTGTCCGGAAAAATATCGTATATTTGTAAATTGTGATATTATGCCGCAACAGTGGCAATATCGGAAGAAAGAAACAAACGAAACCATATATGGAACTTAGCGAACAAGAGAAAATCAGAAGAGAATCCCTGGCCCAGCTCAGGTCCTTGGGAATTGAGCCTTACCCGGCAGCAGAGTATCCTGTCAATGCCTCGGCATCAGAAATCCTGGCAGGTTACGACGAGCAGAAAGGCAATTTCCAGGACGTAGTGCTGGCAGGAAGAATCATGTCAAGAAGAATTATGGGCGCCGCATCGTTCGGAGAGATCCAGGACGAAAGCGGAAGGATCCAGATATACGTCAAAAGGGATGAAATCTGTCCGGAAGAGGACAAGACGATGTACAACACCGTCTGGAAGAAACTCCTGGACATAGGCGACATCATCGGAATCAAAGGTTTCGCCTTCATAACCCAGACCGGCCAGCTTTCCATTCACGTCAAGGAACTCACCCTGCTCAGCAAATCGCTCAGGGTGCTCCCGATAGTAAAAGAGGCTGACGGCGTCGTTCACGATGCAGTGAGCGATCCTGAATTCCGCTACCGCCAGAGGTATGTGGACCTCATCGTGAACCCGGCCGTAAAGGACGTGTTCGTAAAAAGGGCGAAGATCATCGCAACAATGAGGGAGTACTTCAACCAGGCTGGTTGCCTGGAGGTCGAAACACCTATCCTTCAGAGCATCCCGGGAGGTGCGACAGCCCGTCCTTTCGTCACCCATCACAATGCGCTCGACATTCCTCTGTACCTTAGAATCGCGAACGAGCTCTACCTCAAGAGGCTCATCGTCGGAGGATACAGCGGCGTATACGAATTTGCAAAGGACTTCCGCAACGAGGGAATGGACAAGACCCATAACCCGGAGTTCACCTGTATGGAAATCTATGTAGCCTACAAGGACTACAACTGGATGATGAAGTTCGTGGAGCAGATGCTTGCTAAGATATCCCTTACCGTGAACGGTACGACCAAGGTCGACATAGCCGGCAATCAGATAGACTTCGGCGGGGAATACCGCAGGCTTCCTATTCTGGACGCCATCAAGGAATACGCAGGTGTGGATGTCAAGGGAATGGATGAGGAACAGCTACGCGCCACCTGCAAGAAACTGAACGTGCAGACAGAACCTTCTATGGGCAAGGGCAAGCTGATAGATGCCATATTCGGTGAATATGCCGAGAAGAACCTGATCCAGCCTACCTTCATTACCGATTACCCTGTGGAAATGTCCCCTCTGACCAAGCGTCACCGCGAGGACCCTTCTCTTACCGAGAGATTCGAGCTTTTCGTCTGCGGAAAGGAACTGGCCAATGCCTACTCCGAACTCAACGACCCTGTCGACCAGTTGGAAAGGTTCCAGGAACAGGCCGCGCTCAAGAGCAAGGGCGATGACGAGGCCATGTACATAGACATGGACTTTGTACGCGCACTGGAATACGGTATGCCTCCGACCTCCGGGCTTGGTATGGGCATTGACCGCCTGACCATGTTCATGACAGGCCAGACCACAATCCAGGACGTGCTGTTCTTCCCTCAGATGAGACCTCAGAAGACAGTCAAGAAGGAAGAAGCCGACAAATAGGACCCCTATGGAGAGCATCTCGTCTGTACAGAACCCCAAGATCAAGCAGTTGATCGCGCTGCAGCAGAAATCGTCTCTGCGGCGGGAGAAGGGCTTGTTCGTGGTCGAAGGCAGGCGGGAACTCCAGCATTGCATCGATGCGGGGTTCCGTATCGATTCAGTATTCTTCTGCCCGGATTCGGGAACTTCCGCACTGCCTGTCCTCCCGGACGGGTGCAGGGTTTTCGAGGTTAGCGCCGAGGTTTACGGGAAGATAGCCTACCGCGAGGGCACGGAGGGCATCATTGCCGAGGTCGGATGCCGCAACCTGACTCTGGACGATCTGGAATTGAAGGAGAATCCTCTGATAATGGTGCTGGAGAGCGTGGAAAAACCGGGCAACCTTGGAGCTGTCCTGCGTAGCGCCGACGCATCCGGAGCCGACGCTGTGATAATATGCGACCCTCTGACAGACATCTTCAACCCTAATCTGATCCGGGCAAGCATAGGCGCGGTGTTCACCGTCCCTACCGTGTGCAGCACGTCAGAAGAGACCATCAAATGGCTCAAGGCCAAAGGAATAAAGATTTTCACCGCACAACTGCAGGACTCGTCCCTGTACTATGACACAGACCTCAGGCAGCCAAGCGCAATAATAATGGGAACCGAATCATCGGGACTCACAAACATCTGGCGGGAAGCCGCCGACTCACACATCAGGATACCTATGCTGGGCAGACTGGATTCGCTCAACGTTTCCGTAAGCGCGGCCATCCTGCTGTTTGAGGCAGTAAAACAAAGAAACAATGGATAAATTCGGAATAATAGGATACCCTTTGGGACATTCAAAAAGTCCTGCAGCTTTCAAAGCGGCATACGCCGGCCGCTGGCAGTTCGACCTTATCGAAGGAACTGATTTCGAGGAACTTTGGCAGCTCTTCCTCAAAGAGTACAAGGCTGTCAACATTACGGCTCCATACAAGGAACTCGCGTACGCCAAGGCCGACATCATCACTCCCGAGGTGGAGATGATCCATGCCACCAACCTTTTGATAAAGACACCGGAAGGAATCAAGGCATACAATTCCGATTTCCGCGGAGTCAAGCAATGTATCCTCGATGCCGGGTTCAAGGCAGGAGACACCGCTTTGGTGGTGGGAGCCGGAGGAGCCGGTAAGGCGGCGGCCGCTGCGGCCAAGGCAGTGGGTATGAAGACCGCCGTCACAAACAGGACTATGCGCAAAGCCGAGGCCATGGCCGAATTCATGGGAATCGAGGTCCTGCCATTCGACAAGCCTTTGGATGCAGACCTTCTGATCTACACGGTCCCGGGACCTATCGATGGTGTAGAGAGGTTCAGCAGCAAGGCAGTTCTGGAAGCCTGCTATGCAAAGCCTACCTTCACCAAGGAAGGACTTGCGGCAAAAGGAATCCCATACATTGACGGCAAGCATTGGCATTTCCAGCAGGCCATTGCCGGATATCCGCTAATGACGGGTGTCGAACCAGACAGGGAAGCCACCAGGGAAGCATATAATTTTTAATACATACAGCTATGTCACTCAACAAAGTAATGCTGATCGGTAACGTTGGAAGAGATCCGGAAGTACGTTATCTTGATGGAGGATCCGCAACTGGCGGACAGGGAACAAAAGTTGCAACATTCACGCTCGCCACATCGGAAAGATACCGCGACCGCAACGGTGAGCTCAAGGAAAACACCGAATGGCACAACATCGTAGCCTGGAGGAACTCTGCGGACATAGCAGAGAAATTCATCCACAAGGGAACACAGATCTATGTGGAAGGCAAACTGCGTACAAGGTCATGGACAGACCAGAGCGGGGCCAAGAAATACCAGACCGAGATTGCAGTGGATACCCTTCAACTGCTCGGACGCAGGGATGATTCCCAGAACGCAGGAGGATATCAGGCTCCGGCGCAACCGTCCTACCAGGCTCCACAGCCTGTACAGCAAGCTGCGCAGCCGGCATCTCAGCCTATAGCGATGGATATTGACAACCCTACAGACGACCTTCCTTTCTAATAAGAATCTGACATGAAAAATTCAGGCAAACTGATGAACGATTCCGCAGTTGCAAGATGGGCTGTGCTCATACTTGTGGCGCTGATGATGTTCTTCGCATATATGTTCGTGGACGTAATGTCCCCTCTGAAATCACTCGTTGAAACAAATCTGGGATGGAACAGCAGCGTATTCGGCAAATACGCCGCATCCGAGTACATACTCAACGTATGCGGTTTCCTCATCATAGCAGGTGTCATCCTGGACAAACTCGGGGTACGCTTCTCCGGCGTCCTCTCCGCAGCGCTGATGGTACTTGGCGCCGGCATCAAGTTCATCGGAATCAGCGACTGGTTCCAGGATACCGGATTCGCCCAGTGGCTCGGCAGCTGGTGGGTTGAAATGCCTGCAAGCGCAAAGATGGCTTCGCTAGGTTTCATGATCTTCGGCTGCGGCTGCGAGATGGAAGGGACCAACGTTTCCAAAATCCTTGCAAAATGGTTCAAGGGCAAGGAGATGGCTCTTGCAATGGGTCTGGAAATGGCCATCGCGAGGCTCGGGGTATTCGGAGTGATGTGGATCGCCCCTATCATCTCCGCAAGATTCGACGGATCGGTTGTCGCTCCGCTGGGATTCTGCGGCTCTCTGCTCTGCATAGGACTTGTCAATTTCATAATCTTCGGCGTAATGGACCGCAAGTTTGACAGCCAGCTCGTTCAGGCAGGCCTTGCAACGGAAGAGAAATCTCCTGAAGACGAGTTCCACGTAAGTGACCTCGGCGCAATTTTCAAGAGCAAGATGTTCTGGATTGTGGCTCTTCTGTGTGTCCTGTACTACAGCGCAATATTCCCGTTCCAGAGATATGCCACCAATTTCCTGGAGGAGACTCTGCTCATCGATGCCGCGTCCGCAGCCAAGATGTTCAGTTGTTTCCCTATTCTGGCAATGTGCCTCACTCCTCTTCTGGGAATATTCCTTGACAGGAAGGGCAAAGGCGCCACTATGCTCATGATAGGCTCCATCATAATGATAGTCTGCCATCTGAGCTTCGCCTTCATACTACCGGCATTCCCGCAGAAATGGTTAGCCCTCACCCTTATCGTGGTTCTGGGAGTAAGTTTCTCACTTGTCCCGGCCGCACTGTGGCCTTCTGTCCCGAAGATCATAGACGAAAAGATACTCGGAAGCGCATACTGCCTTATTTTCTGGGTTCAGAACATAGGGCTCTGCCTTGTTCCTATGCTCATAGGATCGCTCAGGAACAGTACCGGAGGCTATCTGGTTCCAATGATTGTTTTCTCAAGTTTCGGAGTCCTGGCATTCATCTTCAGCATCCTTCTCAAGAAAGAGGACAGAAAGAAAGGCTACGGACTTGAACTGCCTAACATACAGTAATGTTTTCGGATACCAAAAAGACCGGCAGACTGCGCTGGGTGGCATTGGCCTGCCTTGTGGTGCCTATGGCGGCATCATACTTCTTCGACGACGCGTTTTCTTCCGTTTCCCAGTTGTTCCGCAACCCTTCCAGCCTTGAACTCGGATGGGATTCCGCCGACCTGGGCAACTTCATAGGCGACTACAGCCTGCTCTGCATCTGCGGTGGCCTTATCATAGGCGGCATACTCCTGGACATATTCGGAGTGCGCAAGATGGGCTCCGTATTCATGGGAATGATGGCCGGAGGAGCAGCTCTCGCCTGGTGGGGTGTTGCCGGAGGCCTTCCTAAGGAAAGCGCCATCGCTGTCGGCCGCATAGGCCGCATGCTCTTCGGGCTTGGAAGCGAGATTGCCGGAGTTGCTGTCACCAGATCCATAGCAAAATGGTTCAGGGACGGGAACATGTCCCTGGCTATGGGACTTCAGCTCGCCATTGCCAGAGCCGGCACTGCCGTCGCGCTGATCACCGCTCCTATGATCGTGGGGGTTCCGAAAGAGTGGTACTCCCTTTCGGACACCGCACGTCCGGCGCTGGTCGGGCTCATCCTTATGATTGCCGGAGCCGTAGCCTGGATACTGTTCGTGACCCTGGATGCCCGCAAGGATGCCGCAGACGGAATAGGGTTCAGCCGCGGGGAAATCTCGGAAGAGGACCGTTTCCGTTTCAAGGATATACTTTCCCTGCTCAGGAATCCGCGTTTCATAGTGCTGGGACTGCTTTGCGTCAGCTTCTACTGCTGTGTAAGTTCGTTCAAGAAATTCGGAACGTCCGTCGTGATTCCCAGGTTCGGCATAGAAGATGCCGTTGCAGGAACGATGATCGCGATGATTCCGTTCTTCACCATCATATTCACGCCTCTGTTCGGAATCCTGGTGGACAGGACGGGAAAAGCCGGATTATGGATGGCAGTTGGAAGCATCGCAGTTCTCTCAGGGCACCTGATACTGGGTTTCGCGCCACAGGGCACTCCGGCATCAGGATATATTGCAATCGCGCTTCTCGGTACAGGATATTCTCTGGTTCCGTCTGCAATGTGGCCGTCCGTTCCGAAAATAGTCCCTTCCAGAATGTTGGGAACCGCCTATTCGCTGATCTACTGGATTCAGAACATAGGATTGTTCTTCGTACCGAAGATAGTCGGAAACATTTTCGCCTCCCACAATGGTGTGGAGGCCGCAGTCAGGGTGGAATGGCTGTTCATAGGACTTGGACTGGCAGCCTGCGCGCTTGCAGGAATATTCAGATTCTTACAGAAAAATGCTTCTGGAAAAGATTAACAGTCCTTCCGACATAAAAGGATTCAACTATGACGAGCTCAGGGTTCTCTGCAAGGAAATCCGCGAGTATATAGTCGAATGCTGTTCCAGGAATCCGGGGCATCTTGCCTCCAGCCTGGGGTCGGTCGAACTTACTGTCGCTGTCCACTATGTGTTCGACACTCCGTCGGACAAGCTCATATTCGACGTGGGCCATCAGGCTTACGCCCACAAGATAATCACGGGACGCAGGGAACAGTTTGCAACCATGCGTACCAAAGACGGCATCAGCGGCTTCCCCCGCAGGGAGGAAAGCGAGTATGATTCATTCGGGGTAGGACATTCCTCCACCTCCATTTCCGCTGCGCTCGGCATGGCCGAGGCCGCAAGGATCAGGGGCACCGGCGAGAAAGTCATAGCCCTTATCGGGGACGGAGCCCTTACCGGAGGACTGGCTTTCGAAGGCCTGAACAATGCCGGATCCGGGAAATCCGACCTGCTTGTCATCCTGAATGACAACAACCAGTCCATAGACTCCAACCTCGGAGGTCTACACAACCATCTGCTGAAGATCACCACCAACGAGTCATACAATTCCATCAAGGACAGGGTCTGGGACATCCTGGGTGAACACGGGTTCCGCCGTTTCATTCAGAGATGGCTCAAATCCCTTAAATCCTGGCTGGTGAAAAAGAGCGGAGGTGATATTTTCGAGGCCCTTGGGCTCAGATACTTCGGCCCGGTAGACGGACACGACGTAGAACAGCTGGTAAAGGTCCTCAGAAAAATCAAGGAGATGAAGGGCCCGAGGGTGCTGCATTGCATCACTGTCAAGGGCAAGGGGTACCCGCAGGCGGAACAGAACCCGACAATCTGGCACGCTCCCGGAAAGTTCGACCCTGCCACAGGAGAAAGAGTGCAGCCGGAAAGGGCCGCCGACAGATATCAGGACGTGTTCTCGCAGGTACTCTGCGACCTTGCGGCCAAGGATGACAGAGTCATAGGCATTACCCCGGCAATGGCATCCGGCTGTGGTATGAACGTTTTCGCAGAAAAATTCCCCGAAAGGTTCTTCGACGTAGGAATAGAAGAGGAGCACGCAGTCACTTTCAGCGCCGGACTTGCAGCATCCGGGCTGCGGCCGGTCTGCAACATCTATTCTTCTTTCTCGCAAAGAGCCTATGATCAGATAATCCACGACGTAGCACTCCAGAAACTGCCGGTAATACTTTGCTTCGACCGTGCAGGATTGGTAGGAGAAGACGGCGCCACCCATAACGGAGCCTTCGACCTGGCCGCTTACCGCAGCATCCCCGACACCATAATCAGTGCTCCTGCAGACGAGCAGGAACTCAAGAACCTCATGCATACGGCACTCGGCTGCACTGCCGGGCCATTCATAATAAGGTACCCTCGAGGTATGGGAGAAGGACTGGACTGGAGGAACTCATCTCCGCTTATATATGAAATAGGTAAAGCGGAAGAAAAGCTGGAAGGAAAGGAACTGGCGCTGATAGCCACAGGTCCGCTTGTCCACAGATGCATAGAGGCCGCCGGGGCGTTCCAAGGCAGGGTGGGAGTATATGATTTCAGATTCCTCAAGCCTCTGGACACCGTAACCCTTGAAACGGTCTTCGGCAAATACGGGAAGATTGTCACTGTAGAGGACGGATGCCTTACCGGAGGACTTTGGAGCGCAGTCTGCGAGCACGCGGCAAAGACAGGATACAAGGGCTCCATAAAAGGCAGAGGCATACCGGACAGTTTCGTCAGACACGCCAGACAATCCGAGCAGAGGATGGAGTGCGGTCTGGATACCGTTTCCCTACAGGAATTGATAGGTGAAATGCTCAAAAATAATTGAAAAATTTTTGCATTTAGGAAAATATATCTATCTTTGTGCTCCCTGTGAGCAGGGGTTCTTTGAAATATGCCGATATAGCTCAGTTGGCTAGAGCGCGTGATTTGTAATCTCGAGGTCGTGGGTTCGACT
>JAKSKG010000033.1 GCA_024401805.1 Bacteroidales bacterium | reverse complement strand
TCAGAGCGTACGGCGGTGCGGGTAGTCGAGCGCAGCGACTTGCGCATCAGCGCAACCGCGGAGGCCGTGTATTTGCGAATGCAAATACGGCAAGGCCGGGAGCGGCGGGGTATTAAGGGGCAGCGCCCCTGGAATTAAAACGGATATCCTACTCCGAAATGGATGGCGAAGCCGTTGGATGAGAACCAACCCCTCGGCCCAATCCATCTGCTCCCCATATCTGCAGACGGGTCGTGAACCTTGAAACCTCCATCCAGTCTGAGAAGTATGAAATCAAGGTTGGCCCGTATTCCCAGTCCCCAGTCGGCAGCAACACTGCGCAGGAAATCCCTGTCGAAGTCTTTGCTGTTCCAAACGTTTCCTGCATCGGCAAAAAGGGCTCCCTCGAGTTTCCAGAAGAGGTCGAACCTGTATTCCGCGTTAAGTTCGAACTTGATGTCTCCGGTCTGGCTCGGAATGCTGAAAGATCCGTCCTGTTTGCTGAATCCCGGACCTATCGTCCTTGCCTGCCATCCCCTGAGGCTGCTGGCACCTCCGCAATAGAACTGCTTCTCGAACGGCAGCGCCGATGAATTCCCGTATGCATAACCGGCCCCTGCAAGGGCGTGAAGGGCGAGTGACTGTCCGTTTTCACGGCCCCATCTGAAAGTCTTTCCCAGACTGAGCTCTCCCCTGACATACTGTGCGAATGGTGCCCCCAGAAGCATCCCGTTGCCGTTCTCGTCCGTTGCCATAAGAGGTTTGAAAGCGCTCAGGACGTTGCCGCTGAGGTCAAAGTTGAGCATCGCGAAATAGTACGGAATGCGGGGAATCAACTCCGTAGTGCTCTTGTAGTATATCGTTCCGCCCACTCCGGCGTCCAGGTGGTCCTGATATGAGTACTTCATATAAGGATTGCGGTTCAGGGTCTGGTTGAACACCGGATCTATGTCCGTAAGGTCCACATAGTTGATTTGGAGGGGAAACAGCCTGTAAATCAAACGGTTGTCTGCCAGGTATCCGGAATATCCGACCGAGAAGGAACCTATGTACCTTGTGAATTCCGGCCTTTCCTGAAAGTTGAAGGCGGCGTTAAGTTCGGTTCTTGGAACATACGGTCCGTTGAACAACCTCATTGGGAAGCCGAACATTTTCGGAAAACTCAGCGACATGGAGATTCCCGCCTCGTTGGAATGCACGGATCGGTCGTTCAGACGGCTCTGGAAGTTGCCGGTGAAATTAAGGTTGAGCCATTCCCCACCGTGGAATATATTCTTGTGGTAGAAGGTAAGTTGGGGTGAAAAACCTACAAGACCGGTCGAGTTGGATGATGCCTCAAGGTTGACTTTGAAACCTTTGTCCTTTGTCTGGGTCAACTGGATGTTGCAGTCTACCAATCCCGAATCGGACGGCGACAACTCTATCGACACGCTGTTGAACACCCTGAGCGCGGACAGCCTTGAATAAGTCTTGTTGACTGCGCTTGCGCTGTAGCAGTCTCCCGGATGAATGACGTTCATATCCGTCAGAACCTTATCCCTGAAAGGAAGTGATTCAGAGCGCATTATGGTCACTTTCCCGAAATGATGCTTCAACGTGTCCGCTTCCAGTCTGTAATAGAGATGTGTCTTGCCCGGAACCGAGATGGTGTCTGCCCTGAAAGAATATTTTCCAGCGGTGAAATCATAGTATCCCAGTTCCCGGAAATGGTTCGTGCCCCTGGAAGTCTCCTTCTCCAGAATATCTTCCGACAGGAAGCTTCCGCGTCTTACCAGCGAGTTGGGGATGTCGCTGCGGAACTCATCCTGGAACGTTTTGGACCTTGGCAGCTCGTAGGTTATTTCGTCGATGATCCTGCGTTTTCCCGGAGTGATGATATAGTTCACGTAAGCCTTGCGGCCCTTGTAGGATACCTGGGTCTCCACTTCTGATCCATAGTATCCCAGATAGTCCAGATGGTTGATGATGTTGTCGCAGGAAGGTTCCACGAGACTCTTGTTGAAAACGACCGGAGCCTGGCCTATCTTCCGCCACATCCTGTCGAACAGCGATCCGCTGCCGTTAGACCAGTTGTAGACGTTTATGAAGGGGTTCCAACCGAATATGTAGAAAGTTCCCGGCATCTGCTGCTTGATGTACGGCGATATGTCGGAAGTCCCGAGTTCCGTGCCGGAAGTGAAGGTCACCTTGTTGCTCACAAGACGATACTCCCCTTCCTGCAACACTTTGGTCGTGCTGCAAGCGGTAACCAGCAGCAATAATGCCGCAAAGTGAACTCCTGCCTTCATACGAATCACAAATTTAGCAAAATAATGACTATATTCGCAAACTCATGGACACTCTTACACAAGCCAGAATCAAGGAAATCCGCTCCCTTTCCGAAAAGAAGTACCGCCAGCAGACGGGACTCTTCGTCGTGGAAGGGGAAAAAATGGTAGAGGAAGCCATTTCGTCGGGGTTCGAGCCGGTAGAACTTTACCGCAGGGATCAGATTGGCGAGAAGGCCATGTCCCGCATCAGCGGTATGGTCACCCCCTCCCCTGTGCTTGCCGTGCTCAGGCAGAGGTCTTATGAAATGCCTGATATTTCCAAGGGGCTCTTCGTTGCCCTGGACGGAGTACGGGATCCCGGCAATTTCGGCACCATAGTGCGGCTGTGCGATTGGTTCGGGGTGGATGCCATCTTCGCGTCGGAAGATTCGGTCGAACTCTACAACCCCAAGGTGGTGCAGGCCACAATGGGAGCAATCTTCCGCAAGAAAGTCATCTACTGTGACCTTGAGCAGCTCTGTGCCAGGTTCGCCGCATCCTCCATCCCCGTATACGGCACCCTGCTGGACGGAGACGACATCTATTCGCAGCCTTTGACTGCAAACGCACTCATCGTGATGGGCAACGAGAGCAACGGAATCAGCGCCAGGGTACGTTCACACGTCACCTCGGCCATCAGGATCCCATCTTTCACCGGTGGCGCACCCACCGCCGAGTCACTTAACGTTGCAATTGCAACGGCAGTAACCTTGTCTGAATTCAAACGTAAATTTCATAAGTTATGGTAAAGAAAATCATCGCAATCATCGTTGGCCTGTTCTGCTTCGGTTTCACCTGCGGAACATTGGGCAGTAAAATCGTCAAGAACATCAATGAGGGTAAACCTGCAAAGTACGTGTTCCTGTTCATAGGGGACGGTATGGGCCACGCCCAGGCTTTCCTTTCAGAGTCTTACCTTGCCTACAAGGACTCGGGCAAGTTCGGCGGAAGCCAGCTGCTGTTCACGCAGTTCCCTGATCTGGGTACCTGCTTCACCCATTCTGCAAGCAGTCGCGTGACCGATTCCGCCGCCGCAGGCACCGCCATTGCCACAGGTCACAAGACACACAACGGATGGCTGGGAATGGATGCGGACGGAAACAATGTCTACAGTATGGCAGTCGATTTCCATAATATGGGTTACAACGTGGGAGTGTATTCATCCGTACCGGTGAATCACGCCACTCCTGCCGCTTTCTATGCGCATAACAATCACAGAAGCGATTACTACAATATCAGCAAGCAGATTCCCGAGGGAGGATTCGAGTTCTACGGCGGCGCCAATTTCCTCGAGTTCGAGGGACCGGAAGGAGAGCCTGATACCGAGGAGTACCTCGAGTCCAACGGCTATCAGGTTGCATTCGGGCAGGCCGAGTTCGACCAGATCAAGGATTCCGAGCACGTTGTGCTGCTTGCGGAGCCTCGCAGCGTGGGAGCTACCGAGTATGTCTCTGACGCAACGGAGGCTCCTCAGACCATGCTTCTTGCAGATATGACCAGAAATGCTCTGGAATTCCTCGGAGACGAGAAGCCTTTCTTCATTATGTGCGAGGGTGGCGAGATCGACTATATGTGTCACGACGACAAGACAATGCCTACAGTAGAGGCTACCCTCAAGTTCAATGACGCCGTCCAGGTTGCGTATGATTTCTATCTCAAGCATCCTAAACAGACACTCATCGTCGTAACTGCCGACCACGAGACCGGCGGCCTCACACTCGGTGCCGAGCCTCTGAGCTATGCCATAGACTGGGCTACAATGGAGCAGCAGTGGGAGGAGTCCGGACATCAGAACACGCTTTCACCGGAAGAGAACAAGGCTCTCAACGAGTCCTGCGGTTTCGGCTGGACAACAACACACCATACTGGAGCTCCTGTTCCTATCTATGCCATAGGAAAGGGTTCCGACAAATTCCGTTCACGTATGGACAACACCGATATAATCAACAAGATACTCTGCAGATAATGATAGTATACCAGGTTCTCACCAGGTTGTGGGGGAAAGGACGTTTTTCCGACTGGAACGTAAAGGAGTTCAATTATCTCAAGAAACTCGGCGTCACTCACATCTGGTTCACCGGAATACCAAGACACGCGACCGGGGCCCCCTTTGTCAAGGGCGACCCCGGTTCGCCTTATTCGATTTGCGACTGGTATGACGTGAACCCCTATCTTGCGGACGTTCCGGGAAACCGTATGCAGGAGTTCCGCAGCCTTGTGGACAGGGTTCATTCCGCCGGATTGAAAGTCATCACCGATTATATCCCCAACCACGTGTCCCCGGACTACAAGGGGAATCTTCCGCGTTATGACTGGTGCGACTTCGACTGGACGGACACCCGCAAGGTCAACTGGAGCGATCCGGCAACGCTGCCGCAAATGATAGATATCCTAAGTTTCTGGCTCGCTCTGGGAGTGGACGGCTTCCGCTGTGATATGGTGGAGCTCGTGCATGTGGAGCAACTTGGCAGGCTCATTTCGGAACTGCGCAAGATAAAGAAAGACGCAGTGTTCATAGGTGAGGCATACGATTTCGCCAACTATCGGCCGTACCTTGATGCCGGTTTCGATTTCCTGTACGACAAGTCCGGAGAGTACGATGCCGTCCGCAGCATAAACGGCGGTGCCCCCGTGACTCTGCTTACAAGCAACTGGCAGAGGCTCCAGGACATGCAGCCGCGTATGCTCAATTTCCTTGAGAACCACGACGAGGAGCGTCTCCCCCGCCCCGATTTCGCCGCTCTGGCAGCAGCTGCCGCCTTCAACAACGCATCCTATCTGATGTACTTCGGCGAAGAGATCGGGGAATCGGCATCGGACGAGTCCAACCGCAGGACGTCCATATTCGATCAGAGGCAGCCGGAATCCATCCGGAGGCTCTGCAGTTGGATACGTTGCGCCCGCGGCCTGGAACCGGGAGAAAAGGCAACTTTGGAAAGATACCGGAACTTCATGCAGATGGTTGCCGCAATACAGGGTTGGAAGAATTACGACCTGTGCTGGTGCAACCCCTGCGGTCTCTTCACTTTCCTCAGGTACAACGGCGCTGAATGCCTGCTGTTTGCCTGCAATTTCAGGGATTTCGCAGTCGATTGCGAGATCTTTGTTCCGGAAGATGCAAGGCGGCTCAGCGGCACGTCCGATAGCTCGCTGCCAGTCAGTGTGCAGCCTCACGACTGCTGTGTTATACACTGTTGAAAAAGCCAATGATTTTGGTTAAATTTGCAAGATTATACGTAGTATAAAATTTTTAAATACAAACATAGAACAAAATGTCAATCGAGAAATCAAGCCTTCAGGCAGCGCGTTCGGCATATCAGCCAAAGTTGCCTAAAGCCCTTCAGGGACCTGTAAAGGCCTCCGAAGGAGCCCCTACCCAGTCTGTGGGTAACCAGAGTGAAATCAACGGCCTCTTCCCGAACACTTACGGAATGCCTATGGTCGAGTTCGTTCCTGCTTCCACCGAGAACGTCGTGGACTTCAACATCGGAGTGATTCTTTCCGGCGGACAGGCTCCTGGCGGGCACAATGTCATATCCGGTCTTTTCGACGGACTCAAGGCCATCAATCCGGGCGGTAAGCTTTACGGCTTCCTTATGGGCCCTGGCGGACTCGTAGACCACAAGTATATCGAACTTACATCATCGATCATAGATGAATACCGCAACACCGGCGGGTTCGACATCATAGGATCGGGCCGCACGAAACTCGAGGAGACAGACCAGTTCGAAAGCGGAATCAAGATTCTCCGTGAACTCGGCATCAAGGCCCTCGTGATCATCGGAGGAGACGACTCCAACACCAACGCCTGCGTACTTGCAGAGTACTATGCCGCCAAGAACTACGGTGTACAGGTCATCGGCTGCCCTAAGACCATCGACGGAGACCTCAAGAACGAGCAGATCGAGACTTCTTTCGGATTCGACACAGCAACGAAGACCTATGCCGAGCTCATAGGCAACATCGAGCGTGACTGCAACTCTGCGCGCAAATACTGGCAGTTCAGCAAGCGTATGGGGCGCAGCGCTTCGCACGTCGCACGCGAGTGCGCGCTCCTGACACAGCCTGTCGTCTGCCTGATTTCCGAGGAGGTGGAGGCTTCCGGACAAAGCCTGGACCAGGTTGTAAGCTATATCGCCGACATAGTTGCAAAGCGTGCCGCTGCCGGAAAGAACTTCGGTACCGTCCTTATCCCGGAGGGTATCATAGAGTTCATCCCATCCATCAAGAGGCTTATCGCCGAATTGAATGACGTGCTTGCTACGGAAGAGGCCAAGACCGTTGCCCGCGAGGACCAGATCGAATATGTCAAGGCTCACCTAAGCGCAGAGAACCTTGCACAGTTCAACAGCCTCCCTATCGACGTTGCCTGCCAGCTTGCTCTTGACCGCGACCCTCACGGAAACGTTCAGGTAAGCCTTATCGAGACCGAGAAGCTCCTTTCCCGTATGGTTGCCGCAAAGCTTGCAGAGTGGAAGAAGGATGGCAGATACACTGGAAAATTCGCTGCCCAGCATCATTTCTTCGGATACGAAGGCCGTTGCGCAACTCCGTCCAACTTTGATGCGGACTACTGCTATTCCCTCGGCTACAATGCGACAAAGCTCATCGCCGCCGGCAAGACCGGTTACATGTCCATCATCAAGAACACTACGGCTCCTGCCAACGAGTGGATTGCCGGCGGTGTGCCTATCACTATGATGATGAACCTCGAGAAGAGGTCCGGAAAGATGAAGCCGGTCATCCGCAAGGCCCTTGTCGAGACCGACGGCAAGCCTTTCAAGTTCTTTGCCGCCAACCGCGAGAAGTGGGCAGTGGAAGATTGCTATGTATATCCTGGCCCTATCCAGTATTGGGGACCTTCCGAGGTATGCGACCTTCCTACCAGAACACTTCAGCTTGAACAGAGCAAGTAATTCAAAAGTATGATATCCAGAGAGGAAGCACAACATAGGATTTCGGAGCTCCGCGTCATTCTGGAAGAGAACTCCCGCCGCTATTACGTGGACAATGCGCCCACTATGAGCGACTATGAGTTTGACCGGAAGATGAAGGAACTTGAGTCGCTCGAGGCGCAGTACCCCGATCTGCTCACCTCCGACTCCCCTACCGTCAGGGTCGGGAGCGACCTGGACAGGGGGTTCGCGAAGGTTGCCCACCGGTATCCCATGCTTTCTCTTGGAAATACATATTCCATATCCGAGGTCGAGGAATTTGCCGCACGTGCGGACAAGTCCCTCGACTCGGATTTTACATATTGCTGTGAACTCAAGTTCGACGGCACGGCGATATGCCTGACTTATATCGACGGAAAACTTGTCCGCGCCCTTACCAGAGGTGACGGCGTGGTCGGAGATGACGTCACGGAGAACGTGCGTCATATTTCAAACGTACCGGAGGTGCTCAAGGGTGATTTCCCTTCCGAATTCGAGATCCGTGGCGAGGTGCTCATGCCTTTCGATGCCTTTGACGCTTTGAATGCCGAGAGAGAGGCTCTTGAAGAGCCGGCCTTTGCCAATCCGCGCAATGCTGCCTCGGGCTCGCTCAAGCTGCAGAATCCTTCCGAAGTAGCCCATCGCGGGCTTTATTGCACCTTGTACCACATACCTTCACAGAGCGGACTGGGCTTCGAAACCCACGACCAGGCTCTGTCAGCGGCGGAAAGCTGGGGACTTCCTGTAAGCGATACCCGCAAGGTCTGCCGCAACATATCGGAAATAGAACAG
This sequence comes from Bacteroidales bacterium, assembly GCA_024401805.1. Classification (GTDB taxonomy): domain Bacteria; phylum Bacteroidota; class Bacteroidia; order Bacteroidales; family UBA932; genus Cryptobacteroides. Next base: position 7,247 of record JAKSKG010000033.1, on the reverse strand, counting down.
TTCATTCAGTATTGGGACCGCAACCGCAAGGATCTGCCTTTCCCAACCGACGGAATTGTTATCAAGATAAATGAAATGGCCTGCCAGAGAAGCCTGGGATATACCGCCAAGACTCCGAGGTGGGCTGTCGCATACAAATTCAAGGCGGAACGCGCTCTGACCAGGATACTCGGTATAGATTACCAGGTCGGACGTACCGGGGCTGTCACTCCGGTGGCCAATCTGGACCCCGTATTCATATCTGGGACCATGGTGCGCCGTTCCACCCTTGTAAACCAGGACCAGATGGAGCTTCTGGACATACATCTGGACGATTATGTTTATGTCGAGAAAGGCGGAGAAATCATCCCAAAGATCACTGGCGTAGAGCTTTCGAAACGCAGCAGCTCGAAGGTCCCGACTTGCCCGACCAACTGCCCGGATTGCGGCACCCCTCTGGTTCGCAATGAGAAGGAGGCGAAATGGTTCTGCCCCAATCAAGACGGCTGCCCTATGCAGATAAAGGGAAGGCTGCTGCATTTCATCAGCCGGAAGGCTATGAATATCCTTGCCGGCGAGGCCACCGTGGAGCAGCTGTACGATGCCGGTATGGTCAAGGTGCCTTCCGACCTGTTCTGTCTGGACAAGTATCAGTTGCTGTCATTGGAAGGATGGCAGGACAAGTCTGCCCAGAATTTTCTAGACAGCCTGCAGCAGGCGCGCACCGTTCCGTTCGAGAGGGTTCTGTTTGCACTTGGAATAAGGTTTGTTGGGGAAACTACGGCCCGTTCCGTTGCCCGTCATTTCCGAGACATTGACTCTGTCGCATCTGCCGCATTCGAGGATCTGACAAGGGTCGAAGATGTCGGGGACATCATTGCCGGGAGCATATATGATTATTTCCGGACCCCTTCACATCTTGACGAGATTGGCAGGATGAAGGCCTTCGGGCTTCAGTTTGCCGTTAAGGATGAATCGTCACAGATATCTGATTCACTTTCCGGCAAGACCATAGTCATATCTGGAAACTTCCGCATTTCCAGGGACGAAATCAAGGAATTGATCGTGAGAAACGGCGGAAAGAACAGCAGCTCGATAAGTTCGAAGACTTCTTTTCTGCTCTGCGGGAGCAAACCGGGTCCCGAGAAACTGCATAAATGCGAAGAGCTTGGCATTGTGGTAATGGGAGAGGATGAATTCTTCGGAATGATAGAATCCTTGCCCGATGCAGGGCAAGCTGTGACGGACGTTGAGAAAGAATTGATAGAACCTACGTTGTTTTAGATATGAGTTTGACTGAATTTACAAGAGAGGATTTCAAGGTTATCGAAAGTGAATGGCAGTCCCTGCACGCGCTTGCGCAGGGGCGTTGCCGTACCGAGGAAGAACTAAGGATAGTCGAGAAGGCCTTTGACTTTGCGAATCATGCTCACCAGAATGTCAGACGCCGTTCAGGAGCGCCATATATGCTGCACCCGATTGCCGTCGCCAAGATTGTTGTCGACGACATTGGACTGGGATACAAGTCCATCTGTGCAGCACTCCTGCACGATGTGGTGGAAGACACCAATTATACGGTTGACGACATCCGCACCCATTTCGGTGACAAGATAGCATCTCTGGTAGACGGTCTGACAAAGATAAAGACAGTCCTTGACAACGAGGACCGCAAGAACCGCGGACAGTTCTATATGGAAAGCCTTCAGGCGGAGAATTTCAAAAGGATACTGCTCACCCTGAATGACGATGCCAGAGTGGTTCTGATCAAGATGGCCGACAGGCTTCACAACTGCCGCACCATCGAGTACATGCCCGAGCACAAGAGGGACAAGATACTCTCGGAAACAATGTTCATTTTCATCCCTCTGGCGCACAGGCTTGGACTCTACAGCATAAAATCCGAGCTTGAAAACATCTGGCTCAAGTATAAGGAACCGGAGGACTACGCCGAGATATGCCGCAAGGTTTCGCAGAACGTGGCCGAGAGGGACAGCGTGATAGACGAGTTCATCGCGCCTATTCAGGAAGCGTTGACACAGATAGGCTGCAAGTTCGAGATCAAGAAGAGGATCAAGACCCCTTACTCCATCTGGTACAAGATGAAGACCAAGAAAGTCCTTTTCGAGGAAGTCTATGACCTGTATGCGGTCCGTATCATATATGACACGGATTATTCCGATTCCGACGAAGAAAGGAAGATGGCATATATCATCTATGCTACGCTTACCAAACTGTATAACGACCAGCCTGCCCGTTTCCGGGACTGGATAAAGCAGCCGAAATCAAACGGTTACGAGGCCCTTCACTGTACTCTTATGAGCCGGGCCGGTATATGGATAGAGGCACAGATCCGTTCCCGCAGGATGGATGACATTGCGGAAAAGGGAATTGCCGCGCACTGGGCTTATAAGAATGACGGCTATATCACCGAGAACGACGCCGAGATGGAGAAGCTGCTGGCCATGGTCCAGGAAGTACTCGGAAGCAAGGACATTAACTCCCTTGAGCTTCTTGACATAATCCACGGAGACCTCATCGCTTCCGATATTGTTGTTTTCACGCCCAAGGGCGAACAACGGACCATCAAGTACGGCTCTACGGTCATAGATTTTGCATATAACATCCACACTCATATAGGCAACACAGCCATAGCGGCAAAGATCAACATGAAACTTGTCCCGCTGTCCCAGGTCCTGAGGTCCGGTGATCAGGTTGAGATAATAACCGCACGCACTGCACAGCCTAAGGTCGAATGGCTGCAGTTCGTAAAGACACGCCACGCCAAGGCGGTGATCATTGAGTATTTCCGCAGCCGTTTCGATGAATTCGCCAGGAAAGGAAAGGGTATCTTCGAAGAAAGACTTGCGGCGCTGAATTTCGAAAGTTCCGTCCAGACCTTGAAGAAGTTCATGGAGTATTCCCAGTTGAATGACATAGATGAACTCTATTTCCGTATAGGGCTCGGACTCATAGGCCCGGAGGATTTCAAGAACGTCCTTACCGAGCCCGCCCTGCACACCACGGACAACGGCGATGATGTCCGCTATGTACTCGCTACCTGCTGCAATCCTATTCCTGGTGATTCCGTAGTGGGTATCAAGTCAGAAAACAATGTTGTTACAGTACATAAGAAGACCTGCGAGAAAGGCGAGAGTCTTGCTGCCAAGTTCGGGAACAGGGTTGTCGTGCCTCAATGGGTGCTCCAGCAGAAGGATTTCCCGGTAAGGATTTCATTCCGGGGGATTGACCGTGTGGGCATATTGAACGAGATATCGTATTTCATTTCCAGAACGATGGGTGTAAATATGAGGCGCCTGCAGCTTGGCACCGACGAAGGCATTTTCGAAGGGTATATAGAACTCCTGGTCAAGGACAAGTCAACGCTCAACGATATGATTAACGGCCTTAAGAAGATAGACGGGCTTCAGGATGTCATCAGAACAGATATGTGATTATGAAAAAGTACTCTCCACTGATACTGGCGCTTTTCCTGCTGCTGCCGATGATATTCACGCCTTCCTGTGCAAACACCAAACAGGCGCCGTCCGGAGGCAGGAAGGATACCATTCCGCCTTATATCACAATGATCAATCCACTTCCGGGTGCGACCGCCTTCCCTTTGACCGGAGGCAGGATAGTCTTCGATTTCGACGAGTATGTCACGATCAAGAATCCGCAGAACGTGTTCCTCTCCCCTCCTCTTCGGAAGATGCCGAAATCGGTCATCAAGGGACGCAGCCTGGTCGTTTCTTTCGAGGATACCTTGAAAGCCAACACTACCTATACCCTGAACCTTACCGATGCCATAGGCGACAACAACGAGGGAAACATCTTCCCGGGTTTCACATACGCTTTCTCTACCGGTGACAGCATAGATTCCATGTACATCACGGGAAGCGTGCTTGATTGCAATACCCTGGAGCCTATGAAAGGAGCCACTGTACTTCTTTATGACGACCTTTCCGATTCCGCAGTCTTTCTTAACAGGCCGTATGCTGCCGTGAAAACGGACGACTGGGGCTTTTTCGCGCTTCCTTATATCAAGGATACGCTGTTCAGACTTTATGCCATCGATGACAAGTCCGGCAACAATGTGTATGATCCGGACGAGGACCGCATAGGCTTTGTGGACAGTCTTGTCCGTCCTGTGTACAAGGTGAACGACTCTGTTCCGGAACTGAAGAAATACGATATGAAAGATACGGTGAATTGTCTGAAACGTGTTTCCGGATATGACATCAATGTCTTCCGTGAAAAGCCTTCCAAACAGTTCATTTCCGGTTATGGCCGTACTTCCGAACGCAAGGGATACGTAAAGTTCAATGCAGAGTATGCCTGGATCGATTCCCTGTGGATAAAAGGATATAAGGAGGGATCGGTCATAACAAAGTTCAACATACTCCAGGACAGCCTTGAGATATGGCTGAACGACCGCAGACCTGGGCCGGACACACTGAACCTGGTTGTGAACTACAGAAAGACGGATTCTACCGGGGCGATGGTTCCGTTTATGGAGGAGTTGAAACTCTATGAGGAGGGACTGGGACGCAATGCGTACAAAAGACACAGGAAACCTTCCGAGATCAAGCACGATGACACTATATGCAAGTTGTCTTTCACTGCCAAGCCCGAGGCATTCGAGCGTCACGGATTCGAACTTGTGTTCACGGAACCTATAATCAATGCCTCCTTCGATTCCATCAAGGCCTGGTCCGTAAACCCAAGGCAGCAGGAAACACAGCTTGAGTATTCAGTGGAAATGGACTCCACGGACATACTCAAGTTCAGGATCTATCCGGAAACCGAATATCTGCCCGGGTGGACATACACGGTAAAGATTCCTCATCACTGCTTCAGGGGACTCAACGGCTATTATTCCGACAGCACCGAGGTCAAGGTCTCCCTGCCGTCCGACGAAAAGCTTAGCGCGCTGGCGCTTGAGGTGAAGGATGTCGACAGCCATTATATAGTCGACCTGCTGACCGAGAGCGGTAAAGACCCCATTGACACCTACATAATAGATTCCGACACTACCCTGTCTTTCCGTTACCTCAAGAGCGGAAACTATCGCATCCGTTTCACCCGCGATTCCAACGGCAACTCCATAGTGGATACAGGCAACGTTCTGGAACACCGTCAGTGCGAACCGGTACGGTATATGAAGTTCGGAGAAGAGAAATACGTAGAGATACCGGAAAGCTCGGAAATCGAGCAGTCTGTCAACCTGAGCGAACTGTTCTGACAAGATGAAAAGAATATTCATACTTACCCTGTTCTTCCTTATTTGCTCACAGGCATATGCCCAGCATATGCCGGACAGTCTTATGAGCCTCAGTGACGAATATCTGGACACTGTCGTGGTATTCAAGCAGAAGGAGATCAACGACTATTCGATGATAGGATTCAGCTACGGAGCAGTCATGTCAAGGATGATAATCACTCCGTACCAGCATCAGGAGAACATCATCAATCCAGGTCACTACGCCGTCACCTTTACGCATTATTCCAAGATGTTCGACTATCTTCCCTATTTCGGATTCCAACTCGGAGTCGCATATTCCTGGGAAGGCATGCAGTTCAAATACAACAAGGAAAGCGGCTATCTGCCTTATTGGGATGACGGAACAAGTTATATGAAGATGAGGATAATCGAGGTTCCGTTCCACGCCCAGATACATTTTGACGCGCCTCCTTTCAAGGCTATGGTGAATGCCGGCATATATGGGGCGTACCGTATGGACATAGACCGCCGTGGAGATTATCTGGACGATGAATTCAGGCACACTTTCCACGATTACGAAATCAGATGGGACTATGGCCTGGAAGGCGGTCTAACTTTCGCTTATATGCTTGATCCTGTAGAAATACATCTTGGTGCCCTTGTGCGTTATTCCTGGGGATCCTTGTTCCAGCCGGATTACCACAGTGAGTATTACTACAGATATTGTTATCCTTTTGACATAATGTTTACGGCCGGAGTCCATTTCCAGATAACCAAGCGTTCCGGAAAGACGACAAAAGCCCTCAAAAAAGAGGCCAAAACAATAGTATATGGAGAGTAGAGAGGTTATTATCGGCGGAAAAGTCAGAATCGGAGGCGGCAACCCCATCGTAGTACAGACAATGTGCAACACCCATACCGACGATGTGGATGCAACCGTGGCCCAGTGCCTTGAACTTTCCCGCGCCGGTGCACAGATGGTGCGTATTACCGTACCGGGATTGCAGGACGTTCCCTGCGTGGAGCGGATCCACTCGGAGCTTCGTGCTGCCGGATGTGATGTCCCTCTGGTCGCGGACATTCATTTCTCGTCCGAGACTGCCATTGCCGTTGCTTCCATCGTGGAGAAGGTGCGAATCAATCCGGGAAACTTCCATAAGGACCATTCCCTGGCAAGGGAACAGTTCCTCCGTCTGTTGCAGGTTTGCAAGGAGCATGGCACCGCTATCCGCATAGGACTTAATCACGGCTCTCTGGGCGCATATATCACCGATCTGTACGGAAACACTCCGCTTGCAATGGCCAAGGCCGCCATGGAATGGATACAGATGTGCATTGACAACGGTTTCTACAGCGTTGTGGTTTCCCTCAAGGCCAGCAACACCGCAGTTGTGGTCGAGGCATACCGCGAACTCGTACGCCTTATGGAAGAGGCTAGGGTCCGTTTCCCTCTGCATATTGGCGTTACCGAGGCCGGGAACGGAATCGAAGGCCGCATCAAGTCGCTTGTGGCGCTCTCGACCCTGTTGCAGGAAGGCATAGGAGACACGATCCGAGTATCCCTTACCGAGCCTCCTGTGAATGAAATCCCTGTCGCGCAGTACCTTGCGGCAAGGTTCTCCTCTGCTCCGGAATTGCCGGACGCTCCCGATTATTTCGATGCCGCCTGCACCTGGGGCCCGAAACTGCTCAGGCATGAGATTGACGTTATTCCTGCCGATGTAGGGGTCCCTGCCGAGACCGAAGATATCATAATGCAGGCTGCCAGACGCCGTTTCACTCATCCGGAATATGTTGCCTGCCCTGGATGCGGAAGGACAATGTATGACCTTCAGGGAGCTTTTGAAGAGGTGAAACGCCGTACTTCACATCTTTCCGGAATGGTGATAGCCGTTATGGGATGCATAGTGAACGGCCCCGGCGAGATGGCCGATGCCGATTGGGGTTATGTCGGTGAGGGCGGAGGCCGGGTATCTATCTATCACAAGGGCAAGCCAGTGCTCAGGCACGTTCCGGATTCCGAAGCTATAGACCGTCTTCTGGAACT
>JAKSKG010000032.1 GCA_024401805.1 Bacteroidales bacterium | reverse complement strand
TTTGTCGCATTGGCGGCAATTGCAATCCTTGGACGTGTTGCTCCTGAAATCGCGGACAAGATACTTTACAGTGCCGAGGAACTGAGGATATTGTATTACTAGTGCAATGATAGAACTTCTATACCCTGTAGAAAAAGTCGCGCCCGTCATCAGGGACCGCTCGGAACAAGTGTCGGCGCAATCGGCTGCTGCATCGTTTCCCGCAGCGGAAATGCTTCCCGTAGTGGAGCAGAACGGGTTGGTGATAGGTCAGGCGTCGCGTCCGGCCTGCCATAGCGGGAAACTGCTGCATCCGGTGGTGCATCTGCATATTGTCAACAGGCTTGGCCAGATATACCTTCAGCGCCGCAGCGAGCAGAAGAAGCACTTCCCTCTGTACTGGGATTCCTCTGTCGGAGGGCATGTAAGCTACGGAGAACATATGGAGGAGGCCCTTTTCCGGGAAGCGGCCGAGGAACTGGGCTTTTACGATTTCAACCCCCAGGGCATTTTGTCCTATGTATGGGAGGATGACCGGGAAAGGGAACTGGTGAACGTCTATGCCGCAGTAGGTGATTTCAAACTCAATCCGGACAACTGGGAAGTGTGCGAAGGGCGTTACTGGACTCCCGAGGAAATCGGTTCCGCGACAGGGCAGGGGATACTCACCCCGGATTTCGAGTACGAATACAAGATGGTACGGGACAATCTCTTGTCCCTGCTTTGACGATTCCGCAAAATGAAGACTATTGACAAGTTCATACATGACCAATTGTCCGTGTGGCCTATGGCGGCGGCCAATTTCCGTGCTCTCAAAACCGTCGAAACCAAGGAACTCAAGGTTGGGGGCCAGACAGTCAGGGTGCAGTTCAATCCCGGAAGGGTGGCATCGTCCACTGCAACCACGGATCCTGCAGACATAGCCTCCAGGCCTTGCTACCTATGCCCGGAGAACAGGCCTCAGGAGCAGTTCCATATAAAGTTCGAGGGCCGGAAAGGTCGTATGTACAACATCCAGATCAATCCATACCCTATCTTCCCCCGTCACCTTGTAATAGTCAGCGACCGCCATATACGCCAGACCATCTGGCACCATTACCCGGATATGCTGGATTTTTCCAGAAAATATTCCGACTACACCGCTTTCTACAACGGACCGGACTGCGGGGCATCCCTGCCGGAGCATATGCACTTCCAGGCCTGTCCTATGGGTATGGCCCCCCTCCAGGTGGCCTGCGACAAGTTCCTGGACAACCCCGGAGAGCCCATCACTACGGTAAAGGATGCGAGCCTGTATCATTTCAACTCGTATACACGTGGCGTTTTCTGCCTTAAATCGACCACTTCCAAGTCTCTGGCAAAACTTTTCTACCGTCTGTTGGACTGTTCGCCATGGGCCCCGGAAGATCCGGAACCGAAATTCAATATCTTCGTATGGTCCAATGGTGACGAATACAGGACTGCGGTGTTCCTAAGGGACAAGGTCCGCTCACATCACTATTTCTCCGACGGAGAGGACCATCTTACGATAAGCCCCGGAGCCGCCGACATGGCCGGAGTTTTTGTAGCTCCTTTCAAGGAAGACTTCATCAAAGCGGACGAATTCCTGTTGGAGGAGATGCTTTCCGAGGTGTCCATTTCCGAGAAGGATGAACAGATGACGCTTTGGCGCCTCTCCCGCACACAGCGTACCATCGACGTGGGAATAATGTCGGCTCCGAAAATCTGTTTCGAGATTATTTCTGACGGTGCCGGACCACAGACAGTGACTGTCTGCGACGGGCGCATCAACTATAACGGCATGCTCTACGACGAACTCTATTTTGAGTCGGTAATGCCGTCGACCCTTTTCGCCGAGCCTTCGTTCATCCTGTACGGAGTCACGATAGGGATAGATTTCCATTGGCAGAGGAAAACGGATCAGAAGTTCGCCGGGGCTTTGCGCTTCATAGTGGAGAATGACAGGATTACAGCAATCAACCGCATAGGGATGGAGGATTACCTGCTAAGCGTAATATCTTCCGAAATGAAGGCCTCCTGCCCGTTGGAGTCTCTCAAGGCTCACGCCGTGATTTCCCGCAGCTGGCTCCTGGCCAGGGTGAATGAACGGGAGTCCGGTTGCGACTCCATGCCGCATGCCAACTTCGACGTTTGTGCCGACGACCACTGCCAGCGCTATCAGGGTCTGACCATGGCGACCGGGAATGCCGTGCGCCAGGCAATAGACGAGACCTGGGGCAAAGTGCTCCGATACGGCGGCGATCTTTGCGATACACGCTACTCCAAGTGCTGCGGTGGGCGTACGGAACTGTTCAGCACCTGCTGGGAAGACAGGGATTACCCATACCTCAGGAGTGTCGTGGATCCGTTCTGCGATTGCGACGATGACACCGTGCTTTCAACGGTTCTGAACGACTATGACCTGCAGACCCGTGATTTCCACGATTGGGAAGTGCGCTATTCGCGTGAGGAAATCTCGAAGCTGTTCCGGGAGCGTACGGGAACGGACCTCGGGACAATACAGGAACTCGTTCCCCAGCAGAGGGGAGAGTCCGGAAGGATAAAATATCTCCTGGTCAAGGGTACGGCCGGCGAAACCGTGATAGGCAAGGAACTTGCGATACGCAGGGCCCTGAGTCCAAGCCATCTCAAGAGTTCCGCATTCGAAGTCCTCTGGGAAGGGGATACCCTGATTCTCCGGGGCAAGGGCTGGGGTCACGGAGTTGGCCTCTGCCAGATTGGCGCTGCAGTGATGGCATCTAAAGGTTATACATACGAACAGATTCTCAAACATTATTATGAAGGAGCAGTCATCGAATAACCGTACCCCCTGGCTGTGGATACCGACTCTGTATTTCGTAGAGGGTCTGCCGTATTTCATAGTGAACACCATTTCCGTCGTAATGTTCAAGGACCTGGGAATGGACAACGGAACCCTGGCCCTGCTGACCAGTCTTATCAGTCTGCCCTGGGTGCTGAAGCCGCTATGGAGCCCTTTCGTGGACATCATACGTACCAAACGCTGGTGGATACTTGCAATGGAAGCGCTTATGGCTGCAGCCGTGGCCGCTATAGCGCTGTCCGTTCCAAAGGCAGGCGGAACATTCTCTTTGACGCTGATATTCTTTGTGATAGCCGCCTTTGCCTCGGCTACCCACGATATTTCCGCAGACGGTTTCTATATGCTGGCTCTGGACAGGAAACGGCAGTCCGCCTTTGTGGGCATACGCAATACCTTCTACAGGATATCCATGGTTTTCGGCCAGGGTGTGCTGGTAGTGATTGCGGGATTGCTGGAGAAGAGGCTTGGAGCCGCTCCGGCAGCCTGGAGGGTTACTTTGCTGATAAGCGCCGCCCTGCTTGCCCTGCTGAATGTGTCGCATTCCTTTGCTCTGCCACGTCCGGTCCAGGATGACGAGCGCCCTTCCGGCAGAACTGCAGTCACCATCTTCCGGGAGTTCGGAGGTGCGTTCGCTTCGTTCTTTACCAAGAAGGGAGTCTGGCTGGCGATAGCGTTCATGCTGCTTTTCCGCCTTCCGGAGGCTCTCTCGGTCAAGATGCTGTACCCGTTCTTCAGCGACACGCTTGCCGCCGGCGGACTGGGACTTGACAAAGAGGCGTACGGGCTGCTGTACGGTACCATAGGGGTGATTGCGCTGCTCGCCGGCGGCATACTCGGCGGTCTTCATATAGCCGGCCGCGGACTCAGGAAGTGCATCCTGCCCATGGCCCTTGCCCTTGCTCTGCCTTGCGCGGTTTACCTGTTCCTGGCCATAATGCAGCCGGAACAGCTATGGATTACGGGAGCCTGCATAGCATTTGACCAGTTTGGCTACGGTTACGGCTTCACGGCCTATACGGTATTCATGATGCATTTCGCCGACGGACCGCTCAAGACGTCGCACTATGCGCTCTGTACGGGTTTCATGGCACTCAGCATGATGCTGCCCGGGCTTGTGGCAGGATATCTGCAGCAGGCTCTGGGATATGTCGGATTCTTTATACTTGTAATGATATGTTGCATTGCCACTATAGGCGTATCGCTGCTTGCGCGGCGGCGCTGCTCATAGCAATTACGGCATCGGCCGTTGTCAAACCCGGAATAGAAGTCCTCAGGGACAGCGGATTCCGCGGACTGGAGGGGAAGCGGGTCGCCCTGCTTACAAATCCTTCCGGAGTGGACAGTCAGTTGCGTTCCACCATAGACATACTCAATGACGCCCCACAAGTGGATCTGGTGGCGCTGTTCGCACCCGAACACGGAGTCAGGGGTGACCAGTGGGCCGGAGGCAAAGTGGAGGACTTTACCGATCCTGCTACGGGATTGCCTGTACATTCGTTGTACGGCGCAACCAGGCAGCCGACTGCAGAGATGCTTCGCGGGATAGATGTTGTAGTTTATGACATCCAGGACGTGGGGTCGCGTTCATACACTTTCATAAGCACTCTGGGCCTGATGATGCGCAGCTGTGCAGAAATGGGTATCGAGGTTATGGTTCTGGACCGTCCGAATCCTCTCGGCGGCAACAAGGTGGAAGGCGCATATCCGCAGAAGGGCTATTATTCGTTCGTAGGGCAGTACAGGATTCCGTATATCTATGGACTTACCGTAGGCGAACTGGCCGGAATGATAAACGAAGAAGGTCTCAACTGCGGCCAGAAGGCCGACAAAGCGCCCCTCAGGTGCAAGCTCACGGTTGTCCCTATGCAGGGCTGGAGCCGCGATATGCTTTTCGACGACACCGGACTGCCGTGGATACTGCCTTCGCCTAACATCCCTTACGCTCAGACTGCGGTATGCTATCCTTGCTCCGGACTCTGCGGCGAGTTCTACGGCTACCTGAACATAGGCATAGGCTACACCCTGCCTTTCGCCACGTTTGCGGCGGAATGGATAGATGCCGACAGGCTCAAGGAACGTCTTGACAACTATGCCCTTCCGGGAGTGGCCTGGCGCACGATACATTACAAACCGTTCTCGGGCAGTTCCGCAGGGAAGTTGGTCCACGGAGTGCAATATTGGTTCACCGATTACGAGGCCGCAGAACTTACGATGCTGCAGTTCTACGTGATGCAGGCAGTCCACGAGTTGTACGGACGGAATCCTTTCACGGGCGCTGCGGACCGTCTGCAGATGTTCGACAAGGTGAGCGGCAGCGACTATATCCGCACCACATTCGGACAGAGCCTGAGGGTGAAGGATATACTCGACTATTGGCACAAGGACGTTGAAGAATTCAAAGCCCTCAGTGCCAAATATTATTTATATTTGTAAGAATAAACAAGATGGCTAGGATAGGCATATTCGATTCCGGAGTTGGCGGTCTCTCTGTTTTCAGAGAGATATACAGGCTGCTTCCAGGAGAAGATTATGTTTATTTGGCGGACAATGCCAACTGTCCTTATGGAGAGAAATCTCCGGAATTCATACGTGAGCGAGCCTGTGAGATTGCCAGTGACATGATTTCCAGGGGAGTTCAGGTGATTGTGGTGGCGTGCAACACTGCAACCAGCGCTGCGATCTCATATCTGAGGGAAAGTTTTGACATACCGTTCATAGGGATGGAACCTGCCATAAAACCGGCGGCACATAGTACATCGACCGGGGTAGTAGGAGTTCTTGCCACCAAGGGGACCCTGAATGGAACAAAATATCACGACATCAAGGAGCAGTACGGCGCGGACGTGAGGATAGTCGAAAGCATAGGATCCGGATTCGTGGAACTGGTGGAATCCGGGGTGGTCCAGGGAGATGCGGCGGAATCCGTGGTGGAGCGCAGCCTTCGTCCTCTGCTGGATGCCGGAGCGGACGTGGTTGTGCTTGGATGCACGCATTACCCGTTCCTGCTGCCGGTATTGCAGAAAATTGCCGGCGATGGCGTGCGTTTCATAAATCCGGCGCCCGCAATCGCCGCAAGGCTTTGCGACGTGATGAGATCCAACGGTATAGCCCTTTCCGGCAAGACGGAAGGGCATAGGGAATTCATAGCTTCCGGAAGCGCGGAAGTGCTTGACAGAATGAAATGGTAACTACTGAACAGATAAAAGAACTTCAGCAGAGGCTTCAGACCCTGCACCGCTGCCTTGGCATTGAGTCCAAGCAGGCGGCAATAGAGGAGCAGACGGCGCAGAGCCAGGCTCCCGATTTCTGGAACGACCCCAAGGCGGCCGAGTCCTTTCTAAAAAAGCTCAGCGGTCTCAAGGCCTGGGTGTCTTCGTACAACCAGGCGGCCGGCAAGGTAGACGACCTGGAAGTCCTGCAGGAACTTGACCCGGAGGGGACCGACGTGGATGATGCCCTGGCTGCGGCCACATCGGCCATAGAAGACCTGGAACTCCGGAATATGCTTGGCGCCGAGGGGGACAACCTCGGAGCAGTGCTTACAATCAACTCCGGAGCCGGAGGAACCGAGGCCAACGACTGGTCCGCAATGCTTATGCGTATGTATATGCGCTGGGGCGAGCGCAATGGTTACAGGATGACTGTGACCGAAAATCAGGAAGGCGACGAGGTCGGAATCAAGTCGGCGACAATCCAGTACGAGGGAGATTACGCCTATGGTTATCTAAAGGCCGAGTCCGGAGTGCACCGTCTGGTTAGAATATCCCCGTTCAATGCACAGGGAAAGAGGCAGACCACTTTCAGCAGCGTGTTCGTTTACCCGCTGGTGGATGACAGCATAAACATCGAAATCAATCCGTCGGATATCGAGTGGGACACTTTCCGTTCCGGCGGGCACGGCGGCCAGAATGTCAACAAGGTCGAGACCGGTGTGCGCGTGAGGCACCTGCCTACTGGAATCACTGTCGAGAATACCGAGACCAGAAGCCAGCAGGACAACCGCCAGAGGGCCCTGCTCATCCTGAAATCCCGTCTCTACGACATAGAACTCAAGAAGCGTCAGGAAAAGCAGGCGGAACTCGAGGGACAGAAGAAGAAAATAGAGTGGGGCTCGCAGATACGCTCTTACGTCCTGCATCCGTACAAGATGGTCAAGGATATACGCACCGGATGGGAGACCGCAGACACCCAGGGGGTTCTGGACGGCGACCTTAATCCGTTTATGAAAGAATTTCTAATGAACAACAAATAATGGCAGAATTCAAGTATGCGCCTATGTTCCAGCTTGGCGCGGACACAACAGAGTATTACAGGATTCCAGGTACGGAGAAACTTGTTTCCACCGGAGAATTCGAAGGACACAAAATGCTCAAGGTCAGCAAAGAGGCCTTGACGGTATTGTCAAACACGGCATTCAGGGATGTAAGCTTCCTTCTGCGCCGCTCCCATAACGAGCAGGTGGCAAAGATACTGAGCGACCCTCAGGCGAGCGAAAACGACAAATACGTGGCTCTCACCTTCCTGCGCAATGCCGAGATTGCCGCAAAGGGCAAGCTCCCTCTCTGCCAGGATACTGGGACCGCCATCATCCACGCCGAGAAAGGCCAGCAGGTATGGACCGGTTTCTGTGACGAGGAAGCTCTGAGCCTCGGCGTTTACAAGACTTATACCGAGGAAAACCTCCGCTATTCGCAGAACGCTCCTCTGGATATGTACAAAGAGGTGAACACCAAGTGCAACCTCCCTGCCCAGATAGATATCGAGGCCGCCGAGGGAATGGAATACCGCTTCCTCTGCGTAACCAAGGGCGGAGGAAGCGCAAACAAGACCTACCTGTATCAGGAGACCAAGGCACGCATCCAGAATCCGGGCACCCTCATTCCGTTCCTGGTCGAGAAGATGCGCAGTCTGGGTACTGCGGCCTGCCCTCCTTACCATATCGCATTCGTGATAGGAGGAACTTCGGCCGAGAAGAACCTGCTTACGGTCAAACTTGCCAGCACCCATTATTACGATGCCCTTCCGACTACCGGTGACGAGACGGGACGCGCGTTCCGTGACGTCGAACTGGAGAAGCAGCTTCTGGAAGAGGCCTGCAAGATCGGACTCGGCGCCCAGTTCGGCGGCAAATACATGGCTCACGACATAAGGGTCGTAAGGCTTCCGCGTCACGGAGCCAGCTGCCCTATAGGTCTTGGAGTAAGCTGCTCCGCAGACCGCAACATCAAGGCCAAGATCAATGCGGACGGAGTCTGGATCGAGAAGATGGACGACAAGCCATACGAACTCATCCCTGAGGAACTGCGCCGCGCTGGCGAGGGTGACGCTGTCAAGGTGGACCTGAACCGCCCTATGAGCGAGGTATGCAAGCAACTCAGCCAGTATCCGGTAAGTACCCGTTTGAGTCTGAACGGTACCATCATAGTGGGCCGTGACATCGCTCACGCAAAGCTCAAGGCACGCCTTGACTCAGGCGAGGACCTTCCGGATTATTTCAAGAACCATCCTATCTATTATGCAGGACCTGCCAAGACTCCTGCCGGAATGGCTTGCGGCTCTATGGGACCTACCACCGCAAACAGGATGGACCCTTATGTGGACGAATTCCAGGATCACGGCGGCTCCATGATAATGCTCGCCAAGGGCAACCGCACCCAGCAGGTTACGGATGCCTGCCGCAAGCACGGAGGATTCTACCTTGGAAGCATCGGAGGCCCTGCGGCAATCCTTGCTCAGAACAACATCAAGAGCATAGAGTGCGTGGAATACCCTGAACTGGGGATGGAGGCTATATGGAAGATAGAGGTCGAGGATTTCCCTGCATTCATACTTGTCGACGACAAGGGCAACGATTTCTTCAAGACTATAGGTTTGTAATTGAAAAAAGCTCTTGCAATAATTTTTACGGTGCTCGTCTCCATCATCATCCTGGTGATGGGGGCGTTGCATCTTGTATTGCACACGGAGCTGCACAACAAACTGATACACAGGTTCACCGCCGAGATGATAGACGGTACTGCCAGGTGCGGAGACATAAGGCTCGGCCTTGCATCGTGGCCCGAACTCTCGGTCGAGATAGACAGTATCTCGGTAACATATCCCCATTCCAGATTTGCGTCGCTTCAGCGCAGGATGGATCCCGGGAAGGGCCTGGAACAGGATACCCTTGCAGCCATAGCGCTGCTCAGGGTGCAGGCCTCCTACGAAGATTTGAAACAGGGCAGGATAGCCGCAGACGTGGGAATCAGCGGCCTTAAGGCTTATGCCCTCAGATATCAGGACGGCCGCGCCAACTGGGAGATGTTCCATTTCCCGTCTTCCGGCCAGAAGGACAGTTCGTCGGCAATGCCTTATGTCGATGCGGCAGTATCTATGGAAGGCTCGCGCCTGGCGTACATCGACCGGCCGGGTAATCTTGCCCTGATGGGAGATGTTTCCCTGCAGGCGCAGGGTGCTCATTCCGCCGAGAGGACCTGCCTTGACGTGGATATGGATGCAGGCCGCTTTGCGATGCATTCCGGCGACCTTCTGCTGCTTTTGAAAGATATCTGCCTTATTGGTTCCGTGGACGATTCCCGCCGTGATGCGGGGCAGAGGCGCCCGGAAATGCGCTTCCACCGCAGAGGAACGCCTGTCCGCAGGGACAGCAGCCTTATGGCATCGGACATAGACATACATCTGGACGAGTCGGTGAGCACCCTGGTGCAGCAGTGGCACCCTCGGGCAAGGCTGAGCCTCGGCAAGGGAATGGTGATGACTTCGGCTCTGCCGCTGAGAAGCTCGGTAAGCGATGCGCTTCTGAGAATGGATTCGGATTCCCTTGTGGTGGATACCCTGGCGCTGCGTTGCGGCAGTTCGGATCTGGCTGTCAAGGGAAGAGTGGCCGGATTGTCCAGAACCTTGTTCGGCAAGGGAAACGGCCTGTGGAGAGTTGATCTGGACCTGAATTCGGACAGGCTCAATGTCAATGAGATACTTGCTGCACTCAAGGTGCAGATGGATTCCTCTGCCGTTTCGTCCGATCTCGATTTCCAGGACGAAAGCATTTTTGAAGAGGCCGCGGTAGATACCTTGGCCAATGTCGACACCCTTACCAAACCAAAGCTCATTGTGGTTCCGGCCAATGTTGTCGGAAGCGCCAGGCTGAGTGCGAACCGCGTCGACTTCTCGCAGTTCGACATAGATTCCCTCAAGGCTCTGCTTGATATCGGAGGCCGCTGCATTCAGGTGGAGGAATTGTCCGCAAGCTCCAGCAAGGGGGATATCAGGCATCTGGACGCATATTATTATACCCGCAGCAAAGAGGATATCGGCGCCGGATTCGACATAGAGGTAGACAACGTAGATGCAGACAAGTTACGGCAGATAGTGCCGTCCCTGCAGGATGGGATAGCTCCGTTGAAGACTTTCTGCGGCAATTTCAACTGTACGGCGGCTGCGACTGTGAAACTGGACACCAATATGTGCCTGCTGCTTCCTTCCATGGAGGGAACGGCATATCTTCACGCGGACAGCCTGAGCATCCCGGACCTTGGGGACTATAAGAAATATGCAAGACTGCTGCTGTTCAGAAGGCTCAAGGATGTCCGTGTGCACGATCTGGACATCAGCGGAACCATATCGGAATCCCGGATGGAGGTATATCCTTTCCTGGTTGGTGTGGACAGATACTCGTTCGCTCTCTGCGGCGACCAGAACCTCGACAAGAACTTCAATTACCGTGGAACCATTATCAAATCCCCTATGCCGCTGAGGCTCGGTGCGAAACTGTCCGGAAAGGCATATACCAAGGTCAGGTTCCGCCTGTGCAAGCCACAGTTCAAGAACACGGACGTTCCCGTGTTCTATGACGAAGTGGACAGCCTGCATCTGGATCTGGGACGCAGCGTCAGGGAGGTATCTGCGCTTCCTGCCCACAAGATGTTCAAGTATATGCAGCAGGCAAAAGAGCGCAAGTCTTATTCCGACGATATGGAAGAACTTCCGGAAGGATCCGACAATCCTCTTCTGCTCCGCAGAATGAATTCACCGTCGATAAAGTTGGAAACAAATAGTGACAGATAGTATGGAACCCAAAGAAGTTTACATTGTCCCCGAACTCGGGATTCTGAATCTGAGTACCAGGGCGGCATTGCTGGTCACCAGCAGCGGGATTTCTTGTTTCCTGTGCCAAGTTCGAGTCGGATAATGAACCCGGCAGCCCTGAATGCGGGGCGGTCACGCTTTCCGTCTGAAAATGACCGAATGACAGGTCAGTTGATTGTGAGCACCTTTATCTTGTCCGGCAAGTGGAATAGGCTGTTGCCGTAGTGATCCTGCGAGTCGCATATCATAAGGACTGTCTGTTTTCCGCCTATCACCGGGCCGAATCCTATCCCTTCGTAATTCGAAAAGGCAAAGGCTGTGTCATATTTGAAAGACTTGACCAGACGCTTTGACAGGATTCCTCCTTTGTCGTTTTCCGGATCCACTTCGTACAGTTTGACATATACTACGGTTCC
Source organism: Bacteroidales bacterium (assembly GCA_024401805.1). Lineage (GTDB taxonomy): Bacteria > Bacteroidota > Bacteroidia > Bacteroidales > UBA932 > Cryptobacteroides. Next base: position 3,977 of record JAKSKG010000032.1, on the reverse strand, counting down.
AAGCCCCATTTCGATAACACTTCCATTGGGAATATGCGCCTCGCGTTCCATTATCAGGAGTTTTCCGTCATCCATAGCAAGGATGTCGGAGATTCCGAAAGCGTAGATGTTTGCCGTGCTCTTGTCCGTCTGAGCCTTGTCGGTGAGGTATAGGTAGCGTTTACCCGGGCAGAGGTCGCTGTTTCTGAAGCTTTGCAGCCGGACCAGCATCGAACCGTCGGAAGTGAAGCCGCTGTCACGTTTGATCGTGTTCTCCGTGGTGGTCCAGAACAGTCCTGTATTGTCGTTGTAGGCCAGAGATTCGAATCCCGCATTGCCCACGGAAGAACTTCTCTGCATGTCTTCCGGTACTTTGAGCTCCCTTCCGGTAGGGTATCCTTCCAAAGAGTATTCAAGAATCTTTTGGTCTCCCTCGGCCGCAACGAACAGTGACCCTCCTGTCTGTGATGGTACGTATGCTATGCCCTCGGGCTCCCTGTTGTTTGTCGCAGTTTTCGTGCCTTCCGGTATCTCGCAGGTGGCGGAGGACAGATATCCGTAATTGTTCAGAGTCAAATCCAGGTATACTATGCCGCCGCCCTTGTAATTGTCGTGGACAATGGCGTACCTGTTGCCGGAAACGCGGGTGATGGCAGAGAACTGACCTGTGATTTCCAGATCCAGGGTGTTTTCACTGATCTCCTTGACGGATATTGAAGATTGTCCGCCGGCCGAGTATGCAACCATCGGAGCATTCCATCTATAAGCCTTGCCACTTTCGAAATTCTTGCCTTCCAGCCTGGAGGAGTAGATTTTCCCTTTGCTGTCACGCATCAGGGCTGCTATGTCGTTGCCGCGGAAATCCTGAGGTGCAAAAGGCAGCCATATCCTTGCCTCCTCGCCATTGGCCGATGTCTTTATCCCCTCCATAGGCACAGTTGTGACGTTGCGCCCTGCTCCGGGTGTCCATATACCGCTGCTTATGTCCAGGTCTCCCTCGTCCTGGATCATGTCATAGGTAGGAACAAGCTCCAGGTAACTGTATGTGTCTGCTTCCGGAATGGTGGTGGTGAGTCTGGCAAAGGCGCTCAGGTGCCTGAACTGAAAATCAGCTCCTCCGAGTTCTCCTGCCTGTGCACTGGCATAAAGCGGGTCGAAAGGAATGACATCCCCGATTCGGTCGGAGCCGCTGACCTTGCGGTCAAGATAACTTATGTGTACCGCCGACGGGTCGGATTTGCCTCCGTCGTACGGATAGAGCGCGCTGTAGGTCTTGCCCTGCTCAAGGGAAAAGCCCTGCCCGGTGAACCAGGCGTGCCCGGTGTTGCCTTCTCCGCTCAGGGTGAAGCGGGAGAATCCTCCTTCCGGAGAATACACTCCGACAGTGTCTTTCGCTGACCAGGTGAAACTCAGTCCGCTAAGTTCGTCCACGCTTGCCTGGGTACGTGTGCCGGAGTCTTCGAACACTACCGGATCGACGCTCATCGTGACCTTGTCGCTCGGCTTGTCACGGTGTCCTGCAGGATTGAAAATCCTCAATTCCTTTGTACAGGAAACGGCAGCTATGCATAACGCCGCAATTATTATTCTACGGCCCCTTTTCATAACGCGAATTCTCCGTTTTCGTCATTGAGCCAGGGAACAGGGTCTATGCTGCCGCCGACCGATTCTGCAATAACATCCATTGTGCCGATTGCTATCTCCACGCATACAGGCGCTTGATATGTGTCCGATACTGTCATATACGCAAAGGTAGTCATAATTTTTATATAGTGACAGCCAGGGGGCGGCTCTTGCCGCCCCCTGGCTGCGTAATAGTGAGGGATTGTCAGTTCCAGGAAACTCCCGGTGAATCCTGCTCAACCCAGGTCAGTTTGTCTGTGTCATATCCGCGGTCCTCGGCCTCTATGAGAATGGATTCCAGGGTCTCGTGCGGTATTTGAGGAGTCCGTGACAGTATCCACAGGAAAGAAGGACTTTTTGAACCAACCAGAGCATATTGATAATCGTCGGTCACCATAAGGACTCTGTAGTCGGAGTAGAAAGGTCCGAAGAATGACACTCTCATCAGTCCCGGGATTGTTGTCACCTTTGCCTTGCCCTTGGATGATTTCATCTTGCCGTTCTTGATGCCGCTGTTGACCACGATAAGGGTTCCGTCTCCGGCAGGGGAGTACTTGGCAGTGGTATAGGACATTCCTTTCTCGAATGAGTGATCGATTCTGGCAATCTCATACCAGGTGCCAAGATATTTGTTCAGCTGAAGACTCCTTACGGTGGAGTTGTCAACGTTCTGTCCCATACAACTCAGTGTTATTATTGCCATAGCAATGACTGTGAACATCTTTTTCATGATAGAAGTATCGTTAAAATCTTTTGCAACACTTCCTGTCCGGTTTTGCTTCGCATTTGACGTCCGTCTTCCACAGACCGTGGATATTGCAGTATGCGTACACTGCTACCGGTACTTCTTTTCCAAGGCAGAAGCAAGCCTCTGCAGGTTTTGCCGGATCAAGATATCGGATCTGCCCGCCATTTTCCGTTTCCAGATAAATGAACCGGATGTGATGGTCTGGCGTCATAGGATGAGGCAATGCTCCAACTTTTACAAGAAGAGTGTTGTCTTTCTCTTTGAGATGGATTTCCGGGAGGTGCTTCTCCGCCATTGTCTCGGTGGTCATAGGCACCAGTTCCTTCATTTCCTGTCCGCAGCAGAATGGAATGACTCCGCTGTCAGCCACTTTTACGACAACGTTGCCGCAAGTAGCGCAGAAGAAAAATTTTGTTGTCATAATTTAAAAAAATTAAAAGTGTTTATATGTATTGTGTGCCTTTGGGGATTGAATCCGGCCGTTTGTTTCAAATCCCTTCCGACATTGCAAAAGTAGATATACATTCCGGTGGAAGTATTGGATATTTATACAATTTTTCTATTGTCGCTATTGATATTTTCAATATATTAGCATCATGGAACTAAGGCAATTAAAGTATTTCGTTACTGTGGCAAAGACTCTGAATTTTTCAGAGGCTGCCCGCAGGCTGTATATTACACAGGGAACCCTTTCCCAGCAGATTATGCAGTTGGAAGGTGAAGTGGGGTCCAAACTGTTCGATAGAACTTCCCACAGCGTGATTCTAACGGAATCCGGGGAAGAACTTCTACCTCTGGCCGTTGCCACACTGGAATCCGCCGGAGTGTGCTCGGACCGGATGAAGGATCTTCGCGGAGCTCTGGCAGGAACACTGAAACTCGGCACCACCCATTCCTTTTGCCCGCTGATGACGGAAACTGTAAAGGCCTTTCTGAAGCAGAATCCCGGAGTGGATATCAAGATTATCGTCGAGACGGCTGCGGAACTTCTTGAAATGGTGCGTAACAGGGAACTGGACCTTGCTCTGGCATTCAAACCAATAATGCAGTATGACGAGATCGAGTCCGAACCGCTGTTCTCCACCAGCCTCAGCGTGATAATGAGGAACGGGCACCCTCTTGCAGAAAAAGAATCCATTTCTTTGGATGACATAGAGTCTTGTGGAGTAGTGCTTCCAGGTGGCCCCCTACAGGCAAGACGCATCTTCGACAGATATCTGGGCATTGATACACGCCGGCTTAACGTGCGTCTGGAAGTGAATGATCCGGACCTGATTATGGATATCGTTCAGGGTACCAATCTAGTAAGCATAATGTCCGCTCTGGCTTCCTATTACAGGACGGGATTGACTGCGGTTCCGCTTGATCGGGCATCATACAAGATGACAGGTTGCGTTCACCGTCCCAAGGAAGGCTACCGCAAACGTTCATCGGAAGTGTTCCTGGGGATGCTTCGCGAGTCGGCCCAGATGGAACGCCTTATGAAAAACCTGCAGTTGTAAGCTTGGAAGCTGTACAGCTTCTTGGAATATTTGCCCGCTTTTTCCTATATTTGCACGTCACAAGCAATTGCTGCGGGTGTGTTGAAATTGGTAGACAAGCCAGACTTAGGATCTGGTGCCTCGCG
>JAKSKG010000031.1 GCA_024401805.1 Bacteroidales bacterium | reverse complement strand
CGTCTTCTTGTACTCTTGTGAAAGTCAGATTTCGGATAATATTTGTTAAGGTTTGTTGGTCGTTGACTTTGCTCGCGACCAACAGTTTTATGGCTGTCAGCCAGTCGTTATACAAATACGAGTCGGATGATGCCTTTCTGGTTTTCGCAGACAAACAGCAGGCCCAGTATGTCCCTCATATTATGAAATCATACAGGAATGCGAAGTCTTTGCACGGAAACGTTTGGGGAACTCTGCCCACACAGGCTCCATATATTCTTCTTGCAGATATGGAGGATGACGGCAATGCCGGTGTGTCTTCTATTCCTCACAACTATATGGTGATAGGGATATCTCCTCTGAACAAATCCTATTTTACATCCCCGTCAAGCGAGAGATTCGACTTCATGTTCAAGCACGAATATACTCACGCCGTTATGCAGGACAAGCCGAATGCTCTGGATGAAAAATTTCGCAGATTCACGCACGGTAAGATTGTCCAGAACCCGGCGAATCCTTTGAGTGCCTTATGGAGTTATCTGGCTGTGCCTCATATGTTCTGCCCCAGGTGGTATCAGGAGGGTATTGCCTGTTTTATGGAAACCTGGCTCAACGACGGCATAGGCCGTTCTCTTTCCGGATTGGATGAGACATATTTCCGCGCAAATGTTTTGGAGGGAAAAGAATTGTATTCTGTCGTCGGGCTCGAAACGGAGGGCTCTACGGCGGATTACAGACTTGGCGGAACCGGATATCTGTACGGAACCAGATTCATCAATTATCTGGTTTTGACCTACGGTTATGACAAGCTGATATCTTTCTACAATCGCACCGATGACAGCAAGGCCAGCTTTGTTGAGCAGTTCCGTCGGGTGTATGGCAGGAGTCTCCGCGACGTATGGCAGGATTGGATAGGGTTTGAGAATGAATTCCAGAAAGAAAATCTGCAGAGAATCGCTGAGTATCCGTTGACAAATCTGGCCAAAATGGCTCCGAAGGAATTGGGCGCGATGTCTCCTATGATTGTCGATGGTGAAAGGCACGTGGCGTACGCTGCGGTCAATCATAATGGAGAGTTCGCGCAGGTGGTCCGGCTCGGTCTTGACGAGGACAACAAACAAATAGATGACATCGAGCGTCTGGGCTACATTGACGGTGTCAACACGAATATGCCAGCATATGTTGCCTATGACAAAAACGGTCAGAGGCTGATATGGACGGATTGCAACGACAGTTACAGGGGTTTGGTAGTGTATGATTTGTCTATAGGGAAGGTAGTCGGGCAACTCAACCTTCAGAGAGTTTCAGATATCTGTTACGACAACAGTAATGACTGTATGTACGGATTGTTCACCAACCGGGGGACAAACCACATTGTCAAGTACGACAGGGCATTCGAAGGCAAAGAGATTCTATACAGTTTCCCTTTCGGGGTGAGTGTCAGCGACCTTGACGTCTCGCACGATGGCACAAAGCTGGTCGTGGCCATAAACGAGATAAACGGGGCGCATACTTTGGCGATGTTCAGCACTGAGGATCTTGAGAATTCCAATATGAAATACGAAGTCCTTTGGCAGTCCGAAGATTCCAACCTCAGCCAGTTCCGATTCAGTCATGATGACAGCAAACTGGTAGGTTTCAGTTATTATACAGGAGTTCCGAACATATGGAGCTACGATCTCGATTCAAAGGAGATGAAGCTTCTGTCGAACGTGCAGGCCGGTCTGTTCGCCCCGTATATGGCTTCGGATTCCCTTATGTATGCATACAGCTACTCGGTTGAGGGGATGATCCCCGTTACTTTCGAATATGGAGAGGTGCACGATGCCAACAGTATCGAGTTCCTTGGGCAGAGAGCTTATGAAGCCAATCCTCAGATTGCGCAGCTTTCTTCTTTGGATACGGGTATCCGGGAAGCGGAGTTCGGAGACATCTACAATTCCATTACCGAATACAATCCGCTGAAGGAGATAAAGTTTCAGGGCTTCTATCCGGATGTAAGCGCCTTTACGGACAGGAAAGCATGGAACTATATGACCCCTGTTCTGGGAGGCCACCTGACATTCTATGACCCGCTGTCCCGTTTCAGTCTGGATATTTTTGCCGGAATGTCACCTTGGAGCAATAACGAGTGGACGGAGAAATTCCATTTTTCGGCAAATGTCCGCTACAATAACTGGTCCTTGAACGGATCATGGAACAACCCCAACTTCTATGACCTGTTCGGCCCGAGCAGAGGTTCACGAAAAGGATATCAGATTTCATTGGGGTATAGCCGCAGTTATACCTTACATAAGCCATTCCTCTGGGGATGGGGTGCTTCTGTGTCACATTATGGCGGAATGGATATTTTGCCTTTGTATCAGGATGTTGAAGTGGATGAAGGAGTAAACTCATTTCAAACGGCCAGCTTGTATATAGGCCTCCAGAAAACCAGGAGCACCACAGGCGCTGTGGAACCGGAGCAGGGATATCAGCTGTCAGCGAGCGGCTATACTTATTTTGCCGGTGGAAAATTCTTCCCTTCCGTCAACCTCAACGGTGATTTCGGATTCCGTCTTCCTTTCGGCACTCACAACACTTTCTGGCTGAGAACAGCAGCGGGACAGTCGTTATGTTCTCCTTCGTCGTCCTTTGGCAACTCGTATTTCGGCGGCTTCCGCAACAACTGGATAGACTGCGGTTCAGTCAACAGATATCAGTCCGTAGTAGCAATGCCGGGTGCCAGAATCAATCAGATTCGTGCACACAATTATGCAAAGGTTACCGAGGAGATAACAGTATCTCCTATCAGACTCAACAATTTTGGTGCTTTGCAGTGCTACCCTCGGTACATACAATTCAAATTCTTCGCAAGCGAACTTCTGGCCGATTACTGGGGCAGTATGTCGGGGTCCCGGGCAGGCTATCTCAGTGCCGGAACACAGGTGAACATCCCGATAGTCCTGTTTGCACATATGAGTACAACTTTATCCGTGGGATATGCCCGTATCTGGGGGAACGGACTGAATAACGGCGAACTTATGGTGTCTCTGAAATTGCTATAGTCCAGCAATTTCGTACACTTTCAGCCCGCGAAATTGCGGAAATACTAACAAAGCATTATCTTTGCGAAACAGATTATAAGCGCAAAAATTTGACGCATATGGCGAACAAAACAAAAACGGCGAAAAAGAGTATCATATTCATCACCATGCTGGTTCTTTTGGCAGGTGCTATGACGTTGTGCAGCAAGCCTGGCTATCCCGATGAACCGGAAAATGATCGTACTCGCTTTGTGTTGGAGGACGGGGCTTTCGACACTGAGCCTTACAATCAACACAATGTGGGCCAATAGCACCAATCGGCAAGTTCGGATCAGTACATGAAATTCAATTTCTGGCAAAGAATCAGTGCACTTGCCGTGTTGCTGGTATCAGGGGCAACTTATTTTCTGACGCTTGAACCCACTGCGTCTTTCTGGGATTGCGGTGAGTATATCGCAACCTCATACAAGCTGGAGGTGGGGCACCCTCCCGGAAATCCGACATACAATCTTTTCGCAAGAATATTCACGCTTTTCGGTGACAAAATGCACGCGGCGGTTCTGGTCAATTCCTTGAGCGCCGTGTGTTCTGCGTTTACGATATTGTTTCTTTATCTTACGATAGTCTGGTTCGTAAAGCGTCTCATCAAAGTGAACGGAGAGTATTCCGTTGCCCAGGCAGTTTCAATAATCGGTTCCGGGATTGTCGGGGCTCTGGCTTTTTGCTTCTCTGACACTTTCTGGTTCTCTGCCGTAGAAGCCGAGGTATATGCGATGGGCTCCCTGTTCACCGCAATGACGTTCTGGACGATGACGATGTGGTACGATCACGCGGACGAGCCGTATGCAGACAGGTGGATAGTACTGACAGCCCTGCTGATAGGGCTGGGTATCGGCGTGCATATGCTGACTCTTCTGGCGATACCGGGATTGGTTTTCCTGTATTTCTACCGTAGAAATGAGAATAAATGCCTCAGCTTTTGGAAATTCATCGGGATATTCACTGTCGCTGTTTCCATATTGGCATTGATACTTTTCTTGATAATTCCTGGCCTTCCCCAATTGGCGGCATACACAGATATCCTATTTGTGAACTGTTTGGGGCTTCCATACAATACCGGGGCAGTTTGCTTTATGATTCTTGTTCTGGGACTGTGCTTCTTGGGAATCTTCAGTACTTTCAGACGGGGTAAGTTTTTTTTGAATACGGCATTGCTCTGTCTGACTGCTTTTTTCATTGGTTTTTCCGTTTTCAGCATAGTCGTGATCCGTTCGTGTGCCGGCACTCCCGTCAACGGGTGTCAGCCGGACAATCCGGTATCGCTCGTCAGCTACCTCCGACGGGACGCGTATGGCTCCTCCCCTTTGGTATATGGTCAATGTTACGATGCTCCTTATGACGAGGAGGAAACTACTTGCCTGGCCCCGTTGAACGGGAAGTATGAGAGAGTTGCCGGCCCCAAGAAGTATGTCTTCCGGCCTGAAGGAAAGATGCTCTTCCCGCGTATGTGGTGTCCCAGCATAGATGGAGCCAACGAGGAATTCTATGAGTTCTACAAGACCTTGGGAGGAAGGCGGGTTGCAAATCTTGCCTATTTTCTGGACTTTCAACTCAGATGGATGTACGGCCGGTATTTCATGTGGAATTTTGTCGGACGGCAGAACCAGATATACGCTCCTTCTCCTGTAAGTAATTTCTACGGAAACTGGGAAAGCGGCATCAAGTTCATTGATAATGCTTTACTTGGAGACCAGAGTGACGCGCCCGAGTGCCTGAAAAATGATCCAGGAAAGAACCATTACTTCTTCCTACCTCTGCTGCTCGGCCTGATTGGGCTGTACTTCCAGCTCGGCAGGGACAAGAGGGGTTTCTGGCTGAACCTTATAATGTTCTTTATGACGGGAATTGCGATTGTGATCTATCTGAATCAATCTCCTTATCAGGTTAGGGAAAGGGATTATGCCTATGCCGGGTCTTTCTATTTCTTCAGTGTATGGATTGGCCTTTCGGTAGCAGCTATTTCGTCCTTGACACAGAAAATAGTAGGAAAACGCGGCAAACTTGCCGTCTCAATTGCTGTCAGCGTTCTTTGCCTTGCGGTGCCCGTCGAGATGGCGGCACAGAATTGGGATGACCACGACAGGTCCGGACGTCGTACGACCGCGGAATTTGCATACAACTGCTTGAATTCCGTCGGAGAGAATGGAATACTCCTGACATACGGAGACAATTGTATATTTCCTCTCTGGTATGCACAGGAGGTTGAGGGTTGTCGAACCGACGTAAGAATAGTGGATACGGGACTTCTGAATTCGGATTGGTATATTGAGCAGATGACCGGGACTATTAACGAATCCGCACCTTTCCCTTTGTCTCTGGACACCCGGCATTACCTCTACGGATGCAACGACAGCATTCCTATCACATCCAGAAAGATATCCGTCCCTGTCAATAAGAAGAATGTAATCAGTTCAGGAATACTCGACGCCCACTATGCGGATATGATTCCTGACGAAATTGTACTTACCATACCCGAGGACAAAAACTGCCTTACAAAAGCGGAGCTGTGTTTGCTTGATTTCCTTTCTTGCTATGAATGGGATCGCCCTGTCCATTTGATTTATGATGCTGGGGACATTGATTTGGGTCTGATGGAATATATGCAGCCGGTAGGATATTCCTACAAGCTTGTTCCGGTGAAGTTGGATGCGGAATTGCTCTATCACAATCTGAAGGAGGTCTGCAAGTGGGATGCGGTTTCTTCTGATGGTTACTTTGTGGACTATCTGAATATGTGCATCAACCTCGAAATCAAGCCTGTCCGGGAGATGTTCCTGATTGCCGTAAGGGCCCTCATTGATGAGGGTGAGGAAGAAAAAGCGCTGGAACTGCTTGATATGTGTCAGCAGGTTACCCGCCGATATCCTCTTGAAACAATATCATTGAGATTCCGCGACAATGATTTTACAGTTCTGTCGATGATCGAGTCCTACTATGCTCTCGGAGCAACTGAAAAGGCGCGCGACCTGGCATCAAGGATGGAGGCGGAGCTGCTCGACACCGAAAGGTTTTACCGGGAATTTCCAGGCAGGGGACACAAAGAGCTGATTACGGCCAGAGAATGCATTTCTATCTTGTCTGACATCCGACGTAATGCCGGAGAATAGACTTTTTTTGCTGGAAAATTGTTACTTTTGTTGTTCGTTTGATAATTTGCATAAATATGACCTCAAAAGAGATTAGACAGAAATTCCTGGATTTTTTTGCATCCAAGGGACATACCGTGGTGCCTTCCGCACCTATGGTAGTCAAGAATGACCCTACGCTGATGTTCACCAACGCGGGTATGAACCAGTTCAAGGACATCTTCCTTGGCAACAGCAAAGCAAAGTTCTTCCGTGCTACAGACAGTCAGAAATGTCTGAGAGTCAGCGGAAAACACAATGATCTGGAAGAAGTCGGCCACGATACTTACCATCACACGATGTTCGAGATGCTGGGCAACTGGAGTTTCGGAGACTATTTCAAGACGGAAGCCATAGACTGGGCCTGGGAACTTCTCACGGAGGTATACGGAATAGACAGGAACCTGCTCTACGCAACCATTTTCGAGGGTTCCGACGAGTGCCCGCTGGATCTGGAGGCAAAGCAGGCCTGGCTCAAGCATGTGCCGGAGGATCATATTGTCCTTGGCAACAAGCACGACAATTTCTGGGAAATGGGAGACACGGGCCCTTGCGGTCCATGTTCCGAGATACATATCGATATCCGTACCGATGAAGAGAAGAAGTCCGGCATTCCGGGGCGTGACCTGGTTAACAAGGACAACCCTCACGTGATAGAGATATGGAACCTCGTGTTCATGCAGTTCGAGCGCAAGGCGGACGGCCATCTGGAGAACCTTCCTGCAAAGAACATCGACACCGGAATGGGATTCGAGCGCCTCTGCGCCGTGCTTCAGGGCAAGAACTCCAACTATGACAGCGACGTGTTCACCGGAATGCTTGGCAAGATAGGCGAGATATCCGGCCACAAATACGGAGAGAACAAGGATGCCGACGTTGCGATGAGGGTGATTGCGGACCATATCCGTGCAATCAGCTTCTCGATTTCGGACGGCCAGCTGCCGGGCAACGTCAAGGCCGGCTATGTGATCAGGCGAATCCTGCGCCGTGCAGTACGCTACGGCTACACTTTCCTTGGCCTGAGCGAGCCTTTCCTCTGCCGTCTGGTGCCTCAGCTGGTATCCGACATGGGTGAGGCCTATCCGGAGCTCGCAGCTCAGCAGAAGCTCATAGAGAATGTCATCAGAGAGGAGGAAATGGCCTTCCTGCGCACTCTGGACCGTGGAATCAAGTTCCTTGACGAGTATATGGCCGCCCACAAGGGCGACTCCGAAAAACTCATCCGCGGAGTTGACGCATTCACTCTCTACGACACCTTCGGATTCCCAATAGACCTTACGCAGCTCATTGCATCCGAGAACGGATTCACTGTAGACATGGACGGGTTCAACGAGGAACTCGGCAAGCAGAAGGAGCGCGCCCGCAATGCCACCGCCAACGAATTCGGCGACTGGGTGGAGTTCTATCCGGGAGTGAGCAAGTTCATGGGATATGACACCACCGAATACGAAGGAGCCAGAATCCTCAAGCACCGCAAGGTGGTCCAGAAGAACAAGGAAATGCTTCAGCTGGTTTTCGACTACACTCCTTTCTATGGCGAGATGGGCGGTGAAATCGGAGATACCGGCTACATACTCGGCGAGGACGGGGAAAAGATAGCTATCCTGAACACGGTCAAGGAGAACAACCTTACCGTACATATAGCCGAGCGTCTGCCTCAGGACTGCAGACAGGACTTCACCCTGGTAGTCGACTCGCAGAGACGCGCCAGGATAGCTGCTAACCACTCCTGCACCCATCTGCTCGACCAGGCCCTAAGGGAAATACTTGGCACCCACGTGGAGCAGAAGGGATCCTATGTTACGGACAACAGCCTCCGTTTCGACTTCTCCCACTTCGAGAAGCTCTCGGAACAGCAGATACTTGCTGTCGAGGCCCGCGTAAACGAGCTCATCCGCGCAGACTACCAGTTGGAGGAGAAGCGCAAGGCCACTATGGAAGAGGCCCGCGAGATGGGTGCCATAGCCTTGTTCGGTGAAAAATACGGTGACCGTGTCAGAGTCGTGAAGTTCGGCCCGAGCGTCGAGCTCTGCGGAGGCTGCCACGTTTCCGCTACGGGAAAGATAGCCTTCTTCAAGATACTTTCCGAGAGCGCTATTGCCGCCGGGGTACGACGCATAGAGGCTGTGACCGGTGTCGGTGCTATGGAATACGTATACTCGCTCGAGAAGACCATCCGTGACGCAAAAGCCTTGTTCGGAACGCCACAGTCGCTGCTTGGAGCTATCGAAAGAGCCCTTGCGGACAATGCCGCCTACAAGAAGCAGGCAGACGAGGACGAGGCCAAGAGAACTGCATACCATGCCGAGAAACTCATATCCGAGGCTCAGAGCGTAAATGGAGTGAAACTTATCATATACACGGACGATACCAGAACTCCGCTTCTTGTCCGCAATATCGCCACCCTCATCCAGAAGCAGGCCAAAGAGGCCACGGTATTCATCGGAGCCTTCAAGTTCGAGGAAAAGCCTAATCTGGTGCTTATGTACAGCAAGGAATTCGTGGAAGCAGGGCATAATGCCGGCAACGATATACGCGAGGCTGCCAAGTTCATACAGGGCGGAGGCGGCGGCCAGCCGGGCTTTGCAACGGCCGGCGGCAAGAATGTTGCAGGACTTGCCGAAGCTCTCGAGGCTCTAAAGGAAAAGATCTGATTTGAAAAAACTTGACAGATTCATATTCAAGTCCTTCATAGGACCGTTCATAGCGATTCTTCTGGTCGTTGTGTTCGTTCTTATGATGCAGTTCCTGTGGGTTTACATCGACGAACTGGTTGGAAAGGGACTGAGTCTTGGAGTGATTCTGGAGTTTATGATGTGGGGCGGCTGTACCATACTGCCGCTCTCGCTTCCTCTGGCCACTCTCCTGGCCTCGATGATGACCATGGGGCAGATGGGAGAGAACAACGAGCTTATGGCGCTAAAGTCGGCCGGAGTTTCCGTGAACAGGGTCATGGCTCCCATAATGGCAGCCTGCCTGCTCATAAGCGTGGGGGCTTTCTTTGTAGGCAACGATCTGGTTCCCAAGGCTTTCAACGAGATATACACCCTGCGCGACGACATAGGCCGTACCAAGAACGAAATAAAGATACCTTCCGGTACCTTCTATGACGGGATCGACGGGTATGTGCTCCGAGTGGACGGGTACAGCGAAACCGGAATGATGGAAGGGGTGATGGTCTATGACCATACCGCCCGCAAGGGCAACGTTTCCGTCACTCTGGCAGATTCCGCGATGATGAAGATGTCCCCGAAGAAGGACTACCTCATCTTCACCCTGTACAACGGACACAACTATCAGGAATCCAACAACATCAACTACCGTGATACCGTGCTGGACCTGAGCAAGTTCAATTTCCGCAGGCAGGAGCTTGTGATTCCGTTGGCGAACTATGCCTTCGAAAAATCCGATTCCGGACGTTTCGGAGACCAGGCGAAGTCCATGAGGCTCGCCCAGTTGCGGTATCAGAAGGATTCTTTGGAAAAACAGCTTTCCGATCAGAGGGCGGACAGGTACGAGTCCATCGCACGCTCGCTGTCATTCATCCTGGCCCCGCAGCTGGACACGGCATTCTACCGTAAAGGCTATGCAGACTATGCGCCGGCGGATTACATACGGTGGAAAACCATATCCGAGCAGTGCGATGCCTATCGCGGAGCGAAAGAATATATGGACAGGGCAGTAACCGCCGTAACCTCTTTCGACCAGGACGACTATAACTACACCTTCTACCTCAGGAGGACCAGCATAGAACTTCTGAAGAAGTTCGCCCAGGCCCTTGCCTGCCTCATCCTTTTCTTCGTGGGCGCGCCTCTGGGAGCCCTGATCCGGAAGGGAGGGCTTGGCGCCAGCGCAATAGTGTCGGTGCTGTTCTTCGTGTTGTACTGGGTGATAGACATATCGGGAACAAAACTTGCAAGAGACGGTGCCGTGAGCCCCGGACTGGGGGTGTTCATATCGGCGATACTGCTGTTCCCTATAGGTATTTTCCTGAGTTGGAAGGCTATGCATGATTCGGACATTTTCAATATGGATTCTATAAAGAACGCTTGGAGAAAGACCTGGAGCAAGGTTTCGGGATTCTTCAGAAAGACCAGGATAGTATATATGGGTACTCCGGAGTTTGCCGTTGCGCCTCTGGATGAACTCATCAGGCACAAACACAAGGTTGTCGGAGTGGTTACCGTTGCCGACAAGCCTAGCGGACGCGGCCTCAAGGTGAACGAGAGCGCTGTCAAGCGTTATGCCGTCGAGCACGGGATACCGGTTCTGCAGCCTCTCAAGCTCAAGGACCCTCAGTTCCTCGAGGAACTCCGTGCCCTCAAGGCGGATATGTTCGTAGTGGTTGCGTTCCGTATGCTGCCTCAGGAGGTGTGGTCCATGCCTAGGCTCGGGACCTTCAACCTTCACGCTGCGCTTCTGCCTCAATACAGGGGAGCGGCGCCTATCAACTGGGCCGTCATCAACGGAGAGAGAATCACCGGCGTAACCACCTTTATGATAGACAAGGACATAGATACAGGAGGAATCATACTCCGTGAGGAATACAGGATAGAGCCCGACGCCACCGCCGGGGATGTCCACGACGCGCTTATGGGAATAGGTTCCCGGCTTGTCGTGGATACTGTCGACGGCATAATCCAGAAGAGCGTCGAGACCAGGGTGCAGCGCAGCTTCATCCAGGGGTCCGAGGTGCTCAGGAAGGCTCCGAAACTCACCAAGGAACTGTGTCACATAGACTGGAGGGACACTACGGACAACGTATACAATCTAATCAGAGGACTCAGCCCGTATCCTACGGCATATACCGAACTTGTAAAGGACGGCGGCGACCCTCTGCAGCTCAAGATATTCTCTGCCGTAAGGATGGAGGCATCCGCACCTGCGGGAACGGTGCTCTCGGACGGGAAGACCTATTTCGCAGTGGCCACCGCAGACGGAGCCATAAGCATAACGGATCTCCAGCTGAGCGGCAAGAAGAGGATGTCCGCCCACGACTTCCTGCTTGGGTTCCGTGATCCGGAGCAGTGGGGGACTACAGCAGGAACGTCCAGGGAAGAAATCGAAAAGACCAGAACAGCATAGCCTATGCCGGGACGCAAGCAATACAGGATCAACCCTTCCACCTTGATGTACGAGGTCCACAAAGACAAATCGTGGGCTGCGCGCATCAGGCGTATTGCTGCTGTGATAGGCGTTGTGGCGCTGGGATGCCTGTACTTCTGGCTGTATACATCCGTATTCCACCTCGAACTGCCCAAGACGGCCATCCTGCGCAAGAAGAATCTTGCCTGGCAGGAGCAGATGTCCATAATGCAGAGGGAGATGGAAGTCTGCGAAGAATCCCTGGAAGCCATAGAGAACAGGGATGACGGTGTGTACCGCGCCATATTCGGCCTCAACAAGATACCTAAAGAGGTCAGGAACGCGGGATTCGGAGGGGTGAACAGATATGAGGCATTGGAACAGCTGGGATCGGGAACTCTTCTGAAGTCGGTTACACAACGGATGGATGTCCTTATGAAGAGAACTGCAGTTCAGAGTGAATCCCTGGACCAGATATACGTGCTGTCGTCCCAGGCCGGAGATATGGTATCCTGCCTGCCGGCGGTTCCACCCATACTTCCGGAAAAGGGCACCTTCCGTCTGTCAAGTTCATTCGGCGGGCGTTCGGACCCTCTGTACGGGGGATGGCGTTTCCACGAGGGTATAGATCTGGCCTCCAAAAAGGGCAACCCCGTATATGCGACCGGCGACGGCGTAGTGGAAAAGGCCCATTTCCAGTATTACGGATATGGAAACGAGATTGTCATAGACCACGGTTACGGTTACAAGACACGTTATGCCCATTTGAACTCCATACTGGTGGCGGAGGGGGCCCAGGTCCACAGGGGGGACCAGATCGGAGAACTGGGAAATTCCGGAAAGTCCACCGGACCTCACCTCCATTACGAGGTGATTTACAAGGGAAACAAGGTCAATCCGATCAACTATTTCGATGTGGATATGCCTACCCAGGAATATAAGGCAATGATAGAAAAGCGTCAGGAAGAATCCGAATTCAACAAGAGGACCACTACGTCCGACGTGATTCGCAGAGTTACACAATAGTATGCCGGGGAAATACGTATTCGACCAGAAAAGCTACAGCTTCCGCAAAAAAGGCGTTCAACTCAAGAATGTCCTTTTGGGGATACTGAAGTTCCTTCTGGTGTCACTTACTCTGACAATCGTTGTGTACACACTGCTGGCCCTTGTGTTCAATACGGACGTGGACCGCAAGCTCTCTCGCGAGAACAGGATGTACGAAAAGACCTTCCAGGGCCTTAAGGAAAAGGAAAGGCTTGTGAAGGATGCGGTTGCATCACTGGAATACCGGGACGACGAGATATACGACCTCATTTTCCATACGGAAAGCCCCAGCGTGGACCCAATCAGGTCGCTCGGATTCGAATTCGGAGCAGATTCCATTCCGGAACGCAAGATCGTGGCATATACCCGCGACAAGGCCGACCGTGTCCTGGACAAGGCCGCCGGGGTGGAGGAGGACTTCATGAGAATCTACAGGACTCTCTCCCGTCCGGGTTATTCCATCCCTCCGATGAGCCTCCCTCTCGAGAATGTCTCTTTCCCGCAGATAGGAGCGTCCACAGGTGAGAAGATGAGCCCGTTCCTGAAGACTTATGCATATCATTCCGGGCTTGACTTCATCGCATCGCTGGAAGATCCGGTGTTCGCCACGGCCGACGGCGAGGTCCGCCTGGTGGAACGCTCCCGCAAGGGTCAGGGCAATGTGATAGAAATACAGCATCAGGGCGGATATGTCACGAGGTATGCCCATCTCTCGGCGACGCTTGTAAGCAGGGGACAGAAAGTCAGGAGAGGGCAGAAGATAGGCACGGTCGGAATGACCGGCAATTCGTTCGCCCCTCATCTGCATTACGAGGTGATCAGGGACTCGGAGAGCGTGGATCCTGTCAACTACATATTCGCTTCCGTTGACCCACAGGATTATGCGAATATGCTTTTTATGGCTGTAAATACAGATAAATCAATGGATTAAATATATGGAGAAACTATTCTATTCCATCAGCGAAGTTTCAGAGATCCTTGGGATATCCGTTTCCAAGGTAAGGTTCTGGGCAAATACATTCTCAAAGAAGATCAAGCCCACACGTACGGCAAAGGGCAACCGCCAGTTTACCAAAGAGGATATCGAGACTCTAAGGAACATCAAGTTTCTGGTAGAGGAGCGCGGCCTTACTCTGGACGGCGTGGAGAGAGAACTCCGCAGTGGAGATTCGACCGCAGACAAGACCGTCAAGGCTCTTGAAACGCTCAAGACCATACGGGGCCAACTGATGGAAATAAAGGCTTCTTTATAGAGAAATTTTATATATCTTTGCAATTCGTGCGTATTGCGCGCGAACGATCCGAATAAACATTTCTAGAAATATGGCTACTACCAAAAAAACAACTAAGGTTGAGGTGCCGGTCGACCAGCACGAGACCTTCGTCTCCCTGCAGAAGAACTTTGCGGATGGCGAGTCAGGCGTGCAGGACAAACTCAAGGTGCTTTATGAACTTCAGGCTGCCGACAATGCTATCGAGGAACTCGTACAGCTTCGTGGAGAACTTCCGGAAGAGGTTGCACAGCTGGAGGCAAACCTGGAATCACTTGTTTCCAAGAGGAGCAGGGTTGAGGAACTCGTTGCCGGATACAATCAGAGCATCGAGTCTGCAAAGCAGCAGATCGTGGACCTTGACGCAGACATTGAAAAATATCAGAAGCAGTTGGAGAACATTTCCAACAGCCGTGAATACGATTCCATCAACAAGGAACTCGAGAACCTCTCTCTCCTGCGCCAGATAGCCCAGAAGAACATAGGCGAGGCCCAGTATTCAATCGAGAACAAGAAATCGGACATAGAGGCTATAGGCCAGAAAATCGAGATCTGCAAGGCCGATCTTGAAGCCAAGAACATCGAACTCGGTGAGATCGTAGAGTCCACTTCCAAGGAAGAGGCGGTTCTTCAGGCCAAAAGGGATGAATGTGCAGCCAAGATCGATGCGCGTACGATGAGCGCATACGAGCGCATCCGCAAGAGCACTCACAATCACCTTGCAGTGGTTTCCGTGTTCAACGGTGACAGTTGCGGAGGATGCTTCAGCACCATTACTCCTCAGCGTCTTGTAGATATCGCTTCCGGAAAGAAGCTCATCATCTGTGAGCACTGCGGACGCATCATTGTGAATCCGCAGGCAGAGTAAGCCTTCAAACAGAAATCGGACGTGCCTGCGAAGACAAAAAAAGAGACCAAACCGTCTCTGGAGAATCTTGGGCTTGAGATCGGCAACAAGCCGCCTCAGGCTCTTGAAGTAGAGGCGGCGGTATTGGGCGCCATGCTCCTCGAGCCTACCTGCGTGGATCTGGCTATGGAGGAACTTGGCCCCGACTGTTTCTATGACCAGAAGTACAGGATGGTCTTCGAGGCAATGTCCGCCCTCGTCAACGAGCATACATCGGTAGACATAATCACGGTCAGCGCCAAGTTGCGCGAGATGGGGAACCTCGAGACTGTCGGCGGTTCGGTCGTGCTGGCGGATCTTTCCGAGAAAGTGGGTTCTGCCGCACATATAGAGTATTACCTCAAGATACTCAAGCAGAAGACCATTCAGCGTGAACTGATTTCCGCATCCTACGATATCCTCAAGAATTCGTTCGATGATGCAGTAAACGTGGACGAACTCATCGATATGGCTCAGACCAAGGTCTTCGATGCCATACAGAGCAATGTCCGCCGCGAGGTTCAGGAGATAGGCTCCGTAATAAACGAGGCTATGGTGAGCCTGCAGGGGATGCAGGACCAGTCCGGGCTCAACGGTGTCCCGTCCGGCTTCGTTTCCATCGACCAGATCACTATGGGCTGGCAGCCTTCCGACCTTATCATTCTGGCTGCGCGTCCTTCCGTGGGTAAGACTGCATTCGCACTTAACCTTGCAAGGAATGCCGCCGTTGACCATCATATGGGTGTTGCGGTGTTCTCGCTTGAAATGTCGGCGATTCAGCTGGCAAAGCGTCTGATGGTGTCCGAATCGGGACTGGGTGCAGACAAGATCAAGGGTGGAGTCAAACTCGAACCTTACGAGTGGCAGCAG
>JAKSKG010000030.1 GCA_024401805.1 Bacteroidales bacterium | reverse complement strand
GAACGCCTATCGTAGGAACCGGAATCCTAAATTCTATCCATTAAACTAAGGGGGCGGTTCCGGGTGCAAAAGTACGAAATAAATTGTATTTTTGTAACTATGAAGACAGCATACGTATTTCCGGGTCAGGGCTCGCAATTCCCTGGTATGGCAAAAGACCTGTACGACTCATCTTCCAAGGCCCGTGAATTGATGGAAAACGCCAATGATATACTTGGCTTCCGCCTCACGGACATAATGTTCAACGGCAGCGACGAAGAACTTCAGGCCACCAGTGTCACTCAGCCGGCAATTTTCCTGCACTCTGTGGTTCAGGCGCTTGAGTCCGGGAGAGTTCCGGACATGGCTGCAGGTCATTCGCTCGGCGAGTTTTCCGCTCTCGTGGCGGCAAAGGCCCTGGAATTCGAGGACGGCTTGCGGCTGGTTGCAGCCCGTGCCGCCGCCATGCAGAAATGCTGCGACAAGGTACCCGGAATCATGGCGGTCGTTCTTGCCCTCCCGGATGAAACCGTAGAAGAGATCTGCGCTGCATCCGACGGGACAGTGATTCCTGCAAACTACAACTGTCCCGGGCAGATAGTGATTTCCGGCGAGGCCGAGGCTGTAAGGCAGGCATGTGCCATGGCCAAGGAAGCCGGAGCCAAACGCGCGCTGCCTTTGAAAGTGGGAGGAGCCTTTCACTCCCCTCTTATGGAACCTGCCCGCCAGGAACTGTCCAGAGCCATAGATTCGACAAATTTCAAGACACCGGCCTGCCCTGTGTATCAGAACGTTACAGCAAAAGCCGAAACGGATCCCCAGACCATAAAGGGCAATCTTCTGAAGCAGCTTACTTCCCCGGTCAGATGGACCCAGTCCGTAAGGGCCATGCTCTCGGACGGGGCCACGGATTTCGTCGAAATGGGTCCGGGAACGGTACTTCAAGGATTGATAAAAAGAATAGCAGAATGACAGATCTTGCCATAATCGGAGGCGGTCCTGCCGGATATACCGCTGCGGAGAAAGCCGCAAAAGCCGGACTGAGCACAATACTTTTCGAGAAAGAAGCTCTTGGAGGCGTATGCCTGAACGAGGGCTGCATCCCGACAAAGACGCTCCTTTACAGCGCAAAGCTGTATGACCAGGCCCGGCATTCGGAAAAGTACGGGGTATCCTCGGAAGGAACGGTCTTTGACTACGCAGCAATCCTCAAACGGAAAACCAAGGTGCTCCGCAAGCTGGGCGGTGGAATCAAGGTCCGTCTGCGCGATGCCGGAGTCACAGTTGTCGAGGGAGAGGCCCGCATAGAGGGCCGCAATGACGGAGTATTCACCATCTCCTGCAATTCGCAGCAGTTCGAGGCAAGGAACATCCTGGTCTGCACCGGGTCGTCGGCATTCGTTCCACCTGTCCCGGGGTTGGATCGCAGCAAGGTTCTTACAAGCACGGAAGCCCTTGAACTGCAAGAGATTCCGCAAAGCATTACAATAATAGGCGGCGGCGTGATAGGTATGGAATTCGCCAGCCTGTTCAACAGTTTCGGAAGCAGGGTGACGGTGATCGAGATGCTCCCGCAGATTCTCGGAACCCTGGATGCGGAAATCGCCGGGATGCTCCAGGAAGCATACGCCAGAAAGGGCGTGGAATTCCATCTGGGCTGCAAGGTTACCGGAATTGACGGCAGGACAGTCAGGTTTACCTGCCCGGACGGCAGCTGCGCAGTGTCCGAATCCGACCAGGTTCTGATAAGTGCAGGCCGCAGAGCCAACATATCAGGGTTGGGGCTGGAAAGCATAGGCGTGGAATGCGGCCGCGGGATAAACGTGGACAGCAGGATGCGTACCAATGTCCCGGGAGTATATGCAGCCGGCGACGTGACCGGCTTCTCGATGCTCGCCCATACCGCCGGCCGCGAGGCCGAGGTTGCAGTCTGCAACATACTTGGGAAGGACTGCGAAATGCGCTATGATGCGATACCGGGAGTCGTTTACACCAATCCCGAGGTTGCCTCGGTGGGATTGACCGAGGCTCAGGCCATTGCCGAGGGAAGGGACATCCGTGTTGCGAAGCTCCCTATGCAGTATTCCGGACGTTTTGTCGCCGAGAACGAGGCCGGTTCCGGAATATGTAAAATAATTGCGGAATCCGGTTCAGGAAGGCTTCTGGGAGTGCATATGATCGGCAATCCTTGCAGCGAGATCCTGGGCGCAGCCTGCATGGCTCTGGCCCACGGAATGACTGCATCGGATTTCTCAAGCAGCGTGCTGCCTCACCCGAGTGTGACGGAAATGCTCAAGGAGACCGCCGGCTTATTGGTTAAATGACAATTTCTGCATATATTCGTAGGATTTTTCGGAAATCAAAAATAACAACACTATATAACAATGGCTAAAGAAAAGAAATTCATTACTTGTGACGGTAATCAGGCTGCGTCCAACATCGCATATCTGTTCAGCGAGCACGCAGCCATCTACCCTATCACACCATCCTCCACGATGGCGGAGAACATTGACGAATGGGCTGCCCACGGAAAGAAGAACCTTTGGGGAGAGACTGTCAAGGTCACCGAGATGCAGAGCGAGGCAGGAGCTGCAGGAGCAGTACACGGTTCCCTGCAGGCAGGCGCCCTTACCAGCACCTTCACGGCATCGCAGGGACTTCTGCTCATGATTCCTAACATGTACAAGATTGCCGGAGAGATGCTTCCTGCAGTCTTCCACGTGTCGGCACGCGCGCTCGCTTCACACGCACTCTCCATCTTCGGAGACCATCAGGACGTAATGGCCTGCCGCCAGACAGGATTCGCAATGCTGGCTTCAAGTTCCGTTCAGGAAGCACAGGATCTGGCCGCGGTTGCACATCTTTCAACTATCAAGTCCAGCATCCCATTCCTCCATTTCTTCGACGGATTCCGTACATCACACGAAATCCAGAAGATCGAGGCCATTGACGAGGAAGCGCTGAAGGGAATGATAAGCGAGAAGGCACTCGACAACTTCCGCCAGAGAGCCCTCAACCCGGAATCTCCTGTAACTCGCGGTACTGCGCAGAACGGAGACGTTTACTTCCAGGTTGCTGAGTCCCGCAACCAGGCGTATGAAGCTGTTCCGGACATAGTAGCCCGTTATATGGGTGAGATAAGCGAACTCACAGGACGCAAATACCGTCCTTTCGAATATTACGGAGACAAGAACGCAGAATGTGTCATCATTGCAATGGGCTCCGTTACCGAGACCATCAGGGAGACCATCGACTATCTTGCAGACCACGGCCGCAAATACGGTGTGGTAACAGTTCACCTTTACCGTCCGTTCTCAGAGAAATACCTGCTCAAGGTGCTTCCTAAGTCCGTGAAGAAGATTGCCGTCCTGGATCGCACCAAGGAGCCCGGTTCACTCGGAGAACCTCTCTATCTGGATATCAAGACAGTGTTCCAGGGCCGCGAGGACGCCCCTCTGATCGTAGGCGGACGCTATGGCCTCTCATCAAAGGACACTACCCCTGCACAGATCGTCGCAGTTTATGACAATCTGGAGCACAAGTCCCCTAAGAACGGTTTCACAGTTGGAATCGTAGATGACGTAACCTTCAAGAGCCTCCCTATCAAGAGCGAGATCTCGATCGTGAAGCCGGGCACCACGGAGTGCAAGTTCTTCGGACTGGGTTCAGACGGTACCGTAGGCGCAAACAAGAACACCATCAAGATCATCGGTACCCACACCGACCTGTTCAGCCAGGCATACTTCGACTACGATTCGAAGAAATCCGGCGGCTACACCTGCAGCCACCTTCGTTTCGGAAAGACACCTATCAAGGCCCCATACCTTGTAAGCACACCTGATTTCGTTGCCTGCCACGTTCCTTCATATCTCGAGAAGTATGACGTGCTCAAGGGAATCAAGGACGGAGGCAGCCTTCTTCTGAACTCCCTTTGGAACGAGGAGGAGACCCTCGAAAGAATCCCTGATTTCGTAAAGGGTGTCATCGGACGTAAGCACATTCACCTCTATATCATAAACGCCACCAAGATAGCCGCCGAGATAGGACTTGGCGGACGTACCAACACCATTCTGCAGAGCGCATTCTTCCGCATCTCCGGAATCATCCCGGCAGAGGATGCAGTGAAGTATATGAAGGATGCAGCCCTCAAGAGCTACGGCAAGAAGGGCGAGAACGTGGTGAATATGAACTATGCAGCAATAGACCGCGGAGGAGAGTACACCGAGGTTACAGTTCCTGCCGAGTGGGCTCAGATCAACGCCAGGTTCACCAATCCTAACGCCTCCCGTCTTGCCACTCCGTTTGTCAAGGAGATTGCGGACGTTGTCAACGCACAGTGCGGAGACACTCTTCCTGTAAGCGCATTCATGCCGTTCATGGACGGTACGATGCCTGCCGGCACTGCAGCTTACGAAAAGCGCGGAGTAGCCGTGAACGTTCCTGTCTGGAACCCGGAGACCTGTATCCAGTGCAACAGCTGTGCATTCGTATGTCCTCACGCTGCGATCCGTCCGTTCATTCTTGACGAGAAGGACGCCGCCGCAGCGCCTGCAGGAGTCAAGGTTGCAGCCGGCAAGGCCAACCTCAAGGATTACAAGTTCGCTCTCGGAATCTCCGTGGACGACTGTACAGGTTGCGGCAACTGCGTGGACGTTTGTCTTGCAAAGGACAAGGGCGCTCTCACGATGGGCAACTACCAGGAGCAGAAGGGCGTTCAGGCAGAGTTCGACTGGCTCAACGCAAAGGTCGGATACAAGAAGCTCTTCGACCCTAAGAGCAATATGAAGAACGCACAGTTCTCACAGCCTCTGTTCGAATACTCGGGCGCATGCGCAGGATGCGGCGAGACTCCATACATCAAGAACATCACCCAGCTGTTCGGTGACCATATGATGATCGCCAATGCTACCGGATGCTCTTCCATCTACGGAGCATCGTTCCCTGCATCTCCATACTGCACCAACGACAAGGGCCACGGTCCTGCATGGCAGAATTCCCTGTTCGAGGACTTCTGCGAATTCGGACTCGGTATGCACCTTGGTTCAGACCGCATCCGCGAGACCGTTGCATCCCTGATGCAGAAGGGCCTCGAGTGCGAGTGCTGCTCGGACGAGATGAAGGGCCTCTTCCAGAAGTGGCTGGACAACAGGAACGATTATGCAGTGACCCGCGAGGTTTGCGACACCCTTGTTCCTCTGATGGAGGCTTGCGGTTGCGACACCTGCAAGTCCCTGCTCAAGCTCAAGGCATTCATCCCTTGCCGCAGCCAGTGGATATTCGGTGGAGACGGAGCAAGCTATGATATCGGATACGGCGGACTCGACCACGTGCTCGCAAGCGGAGAGAACGTCAACATCCTCGTTCTAGACACCGAGGTTTACTCCAACACGGGCGGACAGTCTTCAAAGGCCACCCCTGCAGGAGCAATTGCCAAATTCGCCGCTTCCGGAAAGAAGATCCGCAAGAAGGACCTTGGAATGATGGCTATGAGCTACGGATATGTTTACGTGGCACAGGTTGCAATGGGTGCAAGCCCTGTACAGTATATGAACGCAATCAAGGAGGCCGAGGCTTATGACGGACCATCCCTTATCATTGCCTACGCACCTTGTATCAACCACGGGCTCAAGGCCGGAATGGGACTCAGCCAGAAGGAGGAGAAACTCGCCGTGGATTGCGGATACTGGCATCTGTACCGTTACAACCCTGCTCTGGAAGGAACAGACAAGAATCCGTTCAGCCTTGACAGCAAGGAACCGGACTGGACCAAGTTCCAGGACTTCCTCAAGGGCGAGGTTCGTTTCGCTTCACTGTTCAAGCTCTTCCCGGACAAGGCGGAAGAACTTCTGCAGAAGACCGAGGAGTTCGCGAAAGTCCGTTACCAGACTTACAAGAAACTCGCATAAGTTATTGGAATTCACATCAAAAAGAACCAGGCCCCCGGGCCTGGTTCTTTTGTTTCAGCATCTAACTATTCTACCGGTTCCAGAAGGGAAGGGTGTATGAAAGACGTGGCAACGACCGTTATGCCCTTGACCTCGACGATGAGACGGCGGTCGCCCTTGATGCGCTTGACCACGCCCTCGGCACCCTTGAACGGGCCGTCCTTTACGCGTACGCGCTGCCCCGCAAGGAATTCCGGGTCCGGGATATCCAGCTGGATGAGGTCGTCCGGATTGGTGGAACTGACTATGATGAAACTGGTCATCTCGGAGTCGCGAATTACTGCAGGAACTTTGGTGGCATCCTTGTCGGAGGCCCTTTTGAGGTAGAACATCAGGCTCCCCCACCATCTCTGACGAAGGTCTTCGCATTCACGGGAGGAACATCTGATGAAGATAAGCCTGGGCATAAGCGCGACGCTGTAGGTACGTATGCCTTTGTCCTGGAGACATTTCAATATCTCCTTGCGTTGAGAAACCATATTGGCGGCATACCAGAACAGATCCTGAGTACCTTCTTCCATTGTTTTGCGTCAGTAGGGCCTCAAAGATACGCACTAATTGGCAATTACTCAATGATAATTGATATATTTGTGGGAATTGAATTATGAAAACAGCGATTGTCACAGGAGGAAGTTCCGGAATGGGACTGGAATATTCCCGGCAGCTTGTCGGAAAAGGATATCGGGTTGTCATTGTAAGCAACAGGCAGGACCAGCTGGACGATGCGGTCCGGTCCCTGAATCAGGAGACCCTGAAACAATCCCGGATCGTAGTCCGGGATGACGTTGTTCAGGGTGACGGCAATATCATCCCCCATTACGCAGATCTGGCAGCGCCCGAGGCTGCTGAATCTCTCCACTCCTGGTGCAATGAGCAGGGGCTGGAAATCGACACCCTTGTATGCAACGCCGGAATGTTCTTTTTCAAGGAACTGCAATCGGAAGACGAAATCAAGGTTGACACCATGCTCAACCTTCACGTCAAGACCAATACCGACCTCTGCCTGCTGTTCGGGGAAGATATGAAGAAACGTGGCGGCGGACATATCATCCTTATGTCCTCGATGGCGGCCAAACTCCCTACACCGGGCATCACGGTCTATTCCGCGACCAAGGCATACCTGCTGAGCTTCGGCAAATCACTCTGGTTCGAGATGCGCCCATACGGAGTATCCGTCACCACTGTATGCCCGGCGGCAATCGCCACACCGTTGTACAACCTCAAGCCTTCCCTGATGAAGCTGGGGGTACGCACCGGCATCATCCATACACCCAAGTGGCTGGTACGCAAGGCACTCAGGGCATCGGAGCATGGCCGCAAACTTATCCGGCCATCGGCAATGAACTGGTATCTGCCCGGTATGGTCGCATTGCTCCCTGCTCCGGTAGAGGGCATATTATGGAGGAAGCTCAAATGAGAAAGGAGAGGTTGTTCATATATGTCATTGCCGCAGCGCTGCTCATACCATCGGCCGCCGCCGCACAAATTGGCATCCACGAATATGCGCTGCGCAAGGCAGAGGAAACCGGCCTGAGGGAATACCGCCAGCTCGCCGCGCTGACGGACACATCTCTGCTCAACAGGAAAATGGATTCCTCGCAGATGTCGGACTATATCAAGGCAACCGCATTCCAAACACGTATGGTATACCTGTATTCGAGCGTTGCCGAGGGCCGGAACAACGGAATGATGACTCCGCTGGAATTCGTGCATTCCCTTACGGAAGACCTTTTCCGACGCAAGGCTCTGCAGGTTTTCGTCAGCCGCAAGCAGAAAGAAGGACTGATCGTGCATCAGGAGATCATGGATGCGGCGGCGCAAGGCAGGGTGATGACATCCCCACAACTGGATTCCCTCGTTCAGGAATACATTACAAAAACTGCTGACTGCAGAAAGGAAAGCGAATATCCGGACTGATATGACATTACATACTTTCAACATTTTGCTTTGGGTGATGACGGCGCTTGCCATCATCGTATTCGTATGCCTTTTCAAGGTAGACGCCGGGTACGGCAAGTTCTTCGACAGGAAGTGGGGACCGGCGGTAGGAAACCGCCTGGGCTGGGTGCTGATGGAGAGCCCCGTATTCATTGCAATGATAGTTCTGTGGGCCCTGTCCGAACGTCGCACGGACCTGACCAGACTGGTCTTTCTGCTACTCTTCGAGCTACACTACTTCCAGCGGTCGTTCATCTTCCCTCTACTTATACGCGGAAAGAGCAGAATGCCGCTGTCCATCATTCTTATGGGAGTGACTTTCAACACGATAAACGCACTTATGCAGGGAGGGTGGATATTCTATCTCTCACCCGCCGGAATGTACTCTCCCGAATGGCTGGACAGCGCGCCGTTCATCTGCGGAACTCTGCTTTTCGCAGCGGGAATGTTCATCAACATTCAGTCGGACAGCATTATCCGGCATCTGCGCAAGCCCGGTGACACGGCGCATCATCTGCCGAAAGGCGGTATGTTCAAATACGTAAGTTCCGCCAACTATTTCGGAGAACTGCTGGAATGGACAGGGTTCGCAATACTTACCTGGTCGGCGGCCGGGGCCGTGTTCGCAATATGGACATTCGCGAATCTGGGCCCGAGAGCAGCCAGGATACATTCCCGTTACGCATCTGAATTCCCGGACGAATTCGATTCCGGACGCATAAAACGTATAATTCCTTTCATCTTCTGACTATGATAGATTCACCTATATTCACACCGGTTCAGATTGGTCCGGTAACGCTGAGGAACAGGGTCATCCGCTCTGCCGCGTTCGAGAACATGGCATACGGCAACAGACCGTCGCAGGATTTGTATGATTACCACGTTGCCGTTGCGCGCGGAGGCGTGGGTATGACCACTCTGGCATACGCATCCGTGAGCCGTTCCGGCCTTTCCTTTGACGGCCAGCTTTGGATGAGGGAAGAGATAGTGCCGGAACTCAGACGCATCACAGATGCCATTCACGCAGAAGGAGCAAAGGCATCCATTCAGCTGGGGCATTGCGGCAACATGACTCACAGAGCCACCTGCGGATGCACGCCGGTGGGGGCATCGAGCGGATTCAACCTCTACTCCCCTACCTTTGTACGCGGTCTGCGCAAGGACGAGATTTATGAATTGGTCGAGGATTTCGGCCGTGCAGTGGAGCTTGCCCGCAAGGCCGGATTCGACTGTGTCGAGATCCACGCCGGCCACGGCTACCTGATAAGCCAGTTCCTTTCTCCTTATACCAATCACCGCCACGACGAGTTCGGAGGCAGCCTGCAGAACCGTATGCGTTTCATGCAACTGGTTATCGGGAAGGTTATGGAAGTTGCAGGCAGCGATATGGGCGTAATCGTCAAGATGAACATGCACGACGGTTTCAGGCGCGGAATGCAGGAACCGGAATGCATCGAGGTTGCCAGGGAACTAGAAAGGCTTGGGGTTCACGCGCTTGTACTCTCGGCAGGATTCGTAAGCAAGGCCCCTATGGAGGTTATGCGCGGAGCAATGCCGCTCAAGACCCTTGCGCACTATATGGATTTCCGCAAGTTCTGGTGGCTCAAGGCCGGGCTCAAGGTAGGAGGCCGTCTTATGATACCTACCGTACCGTTCAGCGAGGGATATTTCCTCGAGGACGCCAAGAAGTTCCGCGCCGCCGTCTCTCTGCCCCTGATTTATGTCGGAGGCCTTATCTCCCGTTCCAAGATGGAAGAGGTGCTCTCGGCCGGTTTCCAGGGTCTGCAGATGGCCAGAGCGCTTGTTCACGATACGGATTTCGTGAACAAGCTTCATAACGGCGAACTCGAATGCAGCGGCTGCAAGCACTCCAACTACTGCATAGGCAGAATGTACACACTTGAAATGAAATGCCATTGCAAGGTTGCGGATATGCCCGCGAAACTGCAGGAAGAGGTTGACAAAGCGGAAGCTTCCCTATGAAAACAATAGTTGTCACCGGAGCCAGCGGCAGTATGGGATCCGTAGTCTGCGAGACACTTGCAGCGAAAGGATGGCACGTGATCATGGCCTGCAGGAATCTGGCCAAGGGGCAGGCTGTGCTTGACGGTATTCTGGGAAGAGTGTCCGGAGCATCCTTGGAACTCAGACAGCTGGATTTGGAAAAGCTGGAGTCTGTCCGGGAATTCGCGCACTCTCTGGAGGGCACACACATAGATACAATTTTCAACAACGCCGGGGTGATAAACAGGGATTTCCACCTTACTGCCGACGGATACGAAAAGACCTTCCAGGTCAACTTCCTGGGACCTGCGCTGCTGTCGTCGCTGCTGTGCGATGCCAATCCGGGAATGCACGTAGTAAGTATGGTCTCGCTGACCTGTTCGCTGACCGGAATCCCTGAAGGCTACACAGGAGATAACAAAGAAGAATTTTCACAATTGGGCAGTTACGCGCGGGCCAAACTTGCCCTTCTTCTTTTCACGCTGGAACTTCAAAGACGCGGGGCAGCCGTCGTGGACCTTTCGGACCCGGGAGTCGTGGACTCCAACATGATATCTATGGGCAGATGGTTCGACCCTTTGGCAGACCTGCTGTTCAGACCTCTGTGCTCATCTCCTGCAAAGGGAGCCCGCCCTGCCTTGAATGCAATTCTGGGGGATTGCGTGGCGGAAGGCGAGCCGCACACCCCTCATTACTATGCCGGCCGCAAGGCTAACTCTGTTCCCCACCGCTTCTCTTCAATGACCAACCGGGCCGCCGGCCTGAGCCTGTTCGAACTCGCCTCTTCATTATAGAAAAACTCCCACAAAATCAACGCCCCAGGTCTATGGCCTTACGGCATGACTATTGGCTAATCCGTTTCCTGATATCCTTCCAGACAAACTTATAATCCCTATCAGAAGCAACGACACTTTTCATTGCTACTTCCAACTCCTCGAACGAATTATACGATACCCATCCGGACAGTTCATCCACAATCTGCTTGCGGTACATCTCTATCGAGCCATAGATAGCAGGATCAAATCCCTCATGGGCAGGGAGTTGCACGCTGCAGCCCTTGTATCTTTCCAGAAGAATGGCAAGTTTTTCGGGAATCAGCTGCTCCGTATCGGCAATCGTGCGTCCAAGCATATCCTTCAGGAAGGGATAGTAATCGAAATTCAACATGTCGTGACCGGCCCTGTGCGATGCCCAGCCCTCAGTGTGTCCGTCATCATAAATGATCACATTAGCCAAGGTGTCTGCGTCATACGGAAGGGCCACATAAGCATCGTTGTCAATAACCTTACGGCTGATGACCTTGCAGCGTCCTTCGGGGAACCTGTCCACGAACGACTCTCCCAGAATACCGGGGAGGTCGTTGTCCATCCTGGCTGTAAAGCCCTCGGGCATACTCTCAAGTTCGGTATCGTCATATGCGTAACCACGGCACAGCTCGTCAATAGGGACAAGCATATCAGATGTGAAATGGCAGATCTGCAATGGCGCGCTGATGCACTGTGCAAGCCCTATGGGCGAGAGTTTCTCCCACTTCTCGATGTCGTTATCGCCGTCATAATAGTCGATGCATGGTATGAACAAGTTATAAATATACTCGATTACCGATATCGGAGCGCCGTGTCCTCTTGCGACATATTCCTGATTGATTTCATGCGCCTTGCGGAAATGCCTGTAAAAGTTGAAATAGCAGTTAGTCAGGGGCGACATAGCCGCACTTCCGCATATGCCCATGTTCAGTGATGAGATCATCAGCGTCATATAGCCGCCGGCGCTCTCTCCAAACACCGCGATACGCGAAGCGTCAATCATCGGCAGCCTGCTGAGAAAATAGAAAGCAGCATTGTTGAAGACAAGATTGTCATCGGTCAGAGTCATGTTAGCCTCCAGCTCATTCTCCTCATATGGGCTGGCAAGGGCTATGCCGTCCTTAAGGCATTTCTGGACAAAAGGATGGTCTAGGCTGGCCCAATAGTGAGCGCAGTAGAGAAGTGGGAGCTTCCATTCCGGCCGGCCGGGAGTGAAAAGAATGAGCTTGCGCGTATGCACGGCCCCGTCCTTGGCGACAAATGGTATCTCGTACAGACAGCAGCTGTCGCTCTGCTCCACAAGCGTGCCAGCCATTTCACAGTCAGCAATGGGATATGTTCTTGAGCACCCTACGGTAGACAAGACAATCGCAGTAAGAGCGATTACCAGAAATCGTTTCATCATAAGCTTAACTTCTCATTGACGCTTTTCACTATGTCCAATGTGGCTGTATCAGTATCGAAGACCGAGAACTTACCCTGTGGCTCGAATGGAGGATCGCCCAGGAAATCATCACCGAGAGCCCATACTCCTTCCTCGGTACGTGCACGTCCGGCACCGGCGAATGCCCAGAAATTCGCCCCGGCCAGAACGTCTCCCTCAGAGGCAGACACAGCAACTTTGTCAAGGAGCCAGGAATAATATTCGTTCCTCTCCGTGGCCGCTGAAGCAGGACCAATCGCTCCGTTGTCGCGAATGAGGCCGAACTCCTCGATGACTAGCGGCTTTCCAAGTTCCCTTGCATCTGAAATGTGGACGTTTATCAAGGAGTCACTTACAGCGTAAAGATCCGAGAAGCGGAAATTATCCGGCCAGATGTGATATGTAAGATAGTCTATCAGAGAGTCAGCATGGACTGTCAAATATTCTTCGAATTGGCCTTCCGTCCCCTGATGCCCTTCCATACCGGTTGAAATCATATGGTTTGAATCAATGCTCCGGATCGTCTGGGCAGCTTTGTGAAGAAGAGACACGAACTGCGGATGCAATTCGACGAAGAATGCCCTTGGCTCATTGGCAAGCTGCCAGGAGAAAATTGCGGGGTCATCCTTATATGCAATTCCGGTTTCAGTATTTACACGACTGACAATATTCTTGATATGGTTCAGATAACAGTCCTGTACTTCTGTGTTCGTGAACATAGGAGCGCAGTAATCGTGATAGTCCTCCCAATCCCAGAATGAAGGAGAGTCTTCTCCCGTGACACGCTTGACATAATGGACATAACCGCCACTCCAGTCGCAGGAATTGTTGAAATACAGCACCGCCGTCATTCCTCTGCGACCTATTTCCGCCATAAAGCGGTCAAGGCCTGCCAGCAGATCCTGGTCATATGACCCATCAAGCCTTTGAAGAAAAGGCCTGACGTTCTGGCAGACTGGACAGGCTTCATCGCCGCCTACAAGGACACGTAGATTGTCTATTCCGGCATCCTGCATGACGTCCAAATCGTGAATCAGCCTGTTCCAGTCCCCGCTCTCGCCGGGAGATGCTAGCAGAGGCCCGACCCAGTAATTTGCACCCACGAAATAATATGGTTCTCCATTCCGGATAAACTGGGTGCCATCCCTGGTCACAAAGCCAGGCTCTGATACACAGGATGACATAAATGCCATCACTGCAAGTACGATTGCTGCGTTTTTCTTATTCATTTCAAATTCTCAATTATTCCGGCATCGTCTCCAGCCATTTGAGGTTCATCCTGTAATGGATGCCGCTGCTTATTATATGAATCATGTTGTCCGGTGTCTGTGTTCCGGCCATATATCCGAGCCACTCGGCGTGGGTCTCGTCCATAGTGAAGTCCCAGGTCCAGCCCCAGCCGAAAAGTTCCCGCTGAACCCCGTCGGTGAGAAGTTTCTTCACCGGCCAGGTCTCGCCTTCGTCGTATGAGATTGCGGCGTAAAGTCCGTGACCTTCGAACTGGCTGCCGTCTTTTCTAAGGAACATAGTACCTTCCTCGCTGCACTTCCCTATGTTACCTGTAAATCCTATGAAAAGGATGGGTCCTTCGTGCAGGCGCATAAGCAAGGCTCTCTGACCGCCGTAGATGGGGCGGAAGCCTGCCATGCGGGTGTATGTCCAGCTTTCCCCCATGTCGGAGGAAATGCTCTTCACAAGCTCCCTCTCGCCTTTTTCACCAATTATCCATGCTCCGCGTCCAACGGCCATAAGTTTGCCGTCCTTAAGCTGGACGACAGGTGCATGAATGCCTGCGATCGACGATCCTGTACCACCTTCCACAATCTCTTCCGGCATAGGAGTGCCATCCCAAGGGTCGTACCATGTCCTGCCGCCGTCCCTGCTTATATGGACGGCAGAACTTATGACCGTTGCGGCAACATTGTTGTCACAGGTTTGCACTATGGTGCCGTCTGCAAGTGTCTTTGGCCCGCAGATGACCTGATTCCTTGGATTGTGCCCTGCGATTATGCGGGCAGGAGACCATGTGGCTCCGTTGTCGTGGCTCTCCCTTATCACCATAGCCTGAGTGCGCCAATGGGTTCCGGGTGATACTCCGACGATGTTGTAGATGGTTCCGTCCTGGCCGTGGAAGAGCGAGCAGCCGGTAAGATTCCTGTCAGGAACCCTGAAGAATTCGGAAGATTCCTCCCATTCGGAACTGCCGGCCCTGAGGCGTGAGCCGAGGTAGAAGAATTCGCGGCCGTCTTCTCTCCATTTGTCTGAGCTGAACCATATGGCAAGCAGGTCACCATTGTCGCACCAGGTGATGTCTGGTTGATGGTTATGCTCCCACTTGGGGTTCTTGACGAAGGTAATAGGCTCCAGGAAGATGGGCTCGTCAGCAGATACAGGAGCCCACTCGGCCTTTTCCTGAGACACGTTCCTGGCATTCAGGGGAATAGTCCGGAAATTGTCCGACAGAACAGGCTTGGACTTTGTCTCCACAATCCTGAAACCGATGAAGTGTGTAGTGTCGTCCGGCATCATTGCACTGCGGTTGGTTATCCTTAGAAATTCAGGATCTTCAGTGGGCGCACCGCCCCTTGTGACCTTGAACTCACCGTCCTTGGGCCCTCCCGGATTGCAGACGGCATCTGCAGTATATTCTCCGTACCAGTCGAAGCACCAATCTTCTTTCTCGCCAAGTCGTCCGGCAAACTCCCATTCAGCCTCCGTCGGGAGACGGAAATGCCTTCCCGTATGGCGGCTAAGCCACTTGCAGTACCCTACTGCATCATACCAGCTGACCATCGTTACGGGAGAGTCGTCTGTGCCTGCTGAAAGCGTATCGCGCAAAGCCCTGTGCTCCGGCGCATAAAGTTCATACTGCGCATTGGTGATTTCACGTTCGCTCATCTGAAATGCCGTAATGCTCACTTCGTGCATAGGCGCCTCATCATAGTTCTTGCCTTCGCCGTCGCTTCCCATAGTGAATATTCCGGCTTCGATCTCCACCATACGAGGGGCTTCGACCCTTGAGCATGAAGCAAGGAGAGGTCCAACCATCAGTGCTACAGGCAAAAACAAAATAACGGCACGAATTAATCTCATAAATGTTTTCATTTTTGTGCAGGTCCTATTTTGTCAAAAGGTATAGGTGAGATACCGTATTGTTTCAAGACCTTGCGTCTTGTGAAGTATTCTGTGTTATGACCATCCGAGCTGATGGAAGTATTGTTCCACATCTCGTTCCGGTCTGTTCTGAAGCCAAACTCAGGAA
>JAKSKG010000003.1 GCA_024401805.1 Bacteroidales bacterium | reverse complement strand
GTTTTTACTTACAAGGGTGGCATTTCCTACCCTTCTGCGCAAAGATGGGGACAGCGTATCCGTTTACCTAATAAAAACACGCTTAAGTTTGGATCACATGGGCATTTCACCGAAAGGTTTTGCCCAGGTGACCAAAAATCTGTACTTTTGTCGCGATATGCCAAGTTTCCTTCAGATAGAAAACATTTCCAAGTCATACGGACAGAAAATTCTGTTCCAGGGGATAGGATTCAATATCAACGAGGGGGACAAAATAGCACTGGTGGCGCCCAATGGAACCGGAAAAAGCACGCTCCTGCGCATCCTTGCCGGCAATGACAAATCCGACTCGGGCGGAAAGATACTTTTCCTGAAGGACATCAGCATCGCTTTTCTGGAACAGGACTATGACTACGACCCCGAACTCAGCATCAGGGAGCAGATACTTTCTTCGGTAAGCGAAAGGTCTGCCAGATGGCCGGAACACGTGATGGACGAGTTCGTCCAGACAATGAAGGAAACGGCATCCGGGTTCAATCTGCCATCACTGGACACAAGGATGGGAGAACTTTCCGGAGGTGAGGTCAAGCGTGTGGCACTTACCCAGTTGTTGTCGCTGAACGCCGAATTCCTGATAATGGACGAGCCCACAAACCATCTGGACATAGAAGCGATAGAGTATCTTGAATCATATCTCGGCCGTAAAAGGTGCACGCTTCTGATGGTCACCCACGACAGATATTTCCTGGACCGGGTGTGCAACACGGTAATGGAGCTGGACCACGGAGCTGTCTATACCTACAAGGGAAACTACCAGAACTACCTTGAGAAACGGGACGAAAGAATCGCCAACTACAACGCCGAGACCGACAAGGTGCGCAACCTTCTGAGGCGGGAGCTGGAATGGATACACGCCACGCCGTGCGCAAGAAGCGGCAAGGCCAAATACAGGATCGATGCCTTCCACGCACTTTCCGACAGGGCCGCCCAGGTTTATACTACAAGGCAGGTCAGCCTGGAAGGCGCCTCGGAAACGACCAGACTGGGAACCAAGATAATCGACTGTCACAAGGTTAGTCTGGAAAGAGGAGGCAAGACCATACTCAAAGATTTCGATTACAAGTTCCAGAGGTATGAGCGTGTAGGAATAGTGGGGCGTAACGGAATAGGCAAGACCAGTTTTCTGGAGATGCTTACAGGCGAACTGGAACCTTCGAGCGGCATCATAGAGCGTGGAGAGTCACTCAGGATAGGCTATTACAGGCAGAGCGGGATATCTTTCGAACGGGACGACACGGTTCTGGACACCGTAGCGGACACAAGGCTGCTGGGACGGTTCCTGTTCCCTCACGAAATGCTGAACACCCGTCTGAGCAAACTATCGGGAGGTGAAAAGCGGAGGCTTTACCTGCTTACAATCTTGATGAAGAACCCTAATCTGCTGATTCTGGACGAGCCCACGAACGACCTTGACATAGTGACCCTCAACATTCTGGAAGAATACCTTCTGGAGTTCAAGGGCACGCTTGTTATAGTGTCGCACGACCGCCATTTCATGGACAGGATAGCCGACCATCTGCTGGTGTTCACGGGGGACGGCAACGTCAAGGATTTTACCGGTACGTTCAGCGAATACCGCTCATTCATCAAAGATTACGAATCCGACCGTAAACCAGCGCCCAAAGCAACTGCCCCAAAGCCCGCACAGGCCGCACAGACCACACAGCCCTCACAGGCCGCTCAGAAGAAACGTAAGCTTACCTGGAAAGAGCAGAGGGAACTCGAAGCGATAGAGTCACGGCTGCCGGAACTGGAAGAGGAAAAGAAAGCCCTGGAATCCAGAATGAGTTCCGGAGAACTGCAATATGATGCCTTGAAGGAAGCCGGGGACCGGATTCAGGCCATTATACAGGAAACGGACAATCTGGAATCAAGATGGCTGGAACTCAGTGAAATATAAATCAGAAACAATATGTCAGTCAAAAACAAGATCTTCAGGTGGGGCGGCTTCATAATCGTGGCAGCCCTGGCGGCATTCATCTATTTCAAGTTCTATTTCGTGTTCGGCGAAGGAGTGAAAGCCGGAGAACTCAATCAGATAGTGTACAAGGGATGGGTATGGAAAACGTACGAAGGACGGCTCATCCAGACAGGGTTCAAGGGCGCCAAGGGTGGAGGTACCATACAGTCCAACGAGTTCGATTTTTCCGTAGTAGACAAGGCTGTGGCCGATTCATTGATGCACTGCTCCGGAAAGCAGGTCGAACTCCACTACAAGGAATACAACGGAATGCTCCCCTGGCGCGGAATGCAGCACTATATCGTTGACGAAATCGTCTCTGTGAGCATCCCTGACGCGTCGGAAAGCATTCCAGTCATTGTGCCGGACGAATAGCCGGACTGCGAACTATTTGAGTTCGCGGAACTTCTCGCTTGTAATCTTCTTGGTCTTGACAGTGATTGTCTCGGCAATCTTGGCAAGAACCTTGGTATCCTCGACCTGTTCCTCTATGGTAGAGAACTGCTTGCGGTCTGCAAGAACATTCTTGGCAGCCTCTGCAATCATCTCTTCAGGGACATTGCCGATTCCGTACATTGCGTACTGATATGCCACGTATGCCTTTGCGGCCTCGTCCATATCCGCGTCGGTTATCTTGAGCTCGTACTTCTTCATAAGAGAGCCCCTGACAAGCTGCCATTTGAAATCCTGTGCGAATGCAGGGAAGTCCTTTTCGACATCCTCCTTGGAAACCTTGCCTTCGTTAGCGCTTACAAGCCACCTCTTGAGGAAATCTTCCGGAAGCTTGACATCCGCCTTCTTTACGAAGAAGT
Source organism: Bacteroidales bacterium (assembly GCA_024401805.1). Taxonomy (GTDB): domain Bacteria; phylum Bacteroidota; class Bacteroidia; order Bacteroidales; family UBA932; genus Cryptobacteroides. The sequence goes on along the minus strand of JAKSKG010000003.1, from coordinate 36,536 downwards.
CGCGGATATCCCTGTTGAAACGCCAGTCGGCCTCCTGCTTGAGCTGACCTTCAAGACGTTCCGTAACCTCCTTGACGATATCCTCCTCGGATTTCTCCTCCTTCTTCTCGTCATAATATTTCTTGAGGTTCTCGACCATCTGGGTCTTGTCCTTTTCGTCGATGGTGATGTTGTACTTTGTGACAGTATCTTCCTTTACGACGTCAACGCTGACCTCCGGCGATACGGCAAGGTCGAACACGAAAGTGAAATCGTTGCCGTCCTTCCATTCCAGCTGAGGCTGGTTCTCGGCAGGAAGGGGTTCTCCGAGCACGTTGAGTTTGTTCGACTTGATATATTCGTCGAGGCTCTTGGAAATAACCTCGTTTACAGATTCGAAAAGAATCTGTTCCCCGTATACTTTGCGGATAAGGGACTCAGGAACGTTTCCTTTTCGGAATCCTTTGAAATCTGCATTCTTGCGGGTTGCCGTTATCCTCTTTCTCTGAGGCTCGGCATAATCTTCTTTTGTCAGATCCAGTGTGAGCTGATAGTTCAGTTCGTCAATTTTCTTGTCGGTAAGTTTCATACTATATCAATTTATTTTTCTGTTCGGATAAGCTATTCTTTCGTGATATATCTGCGCAAGATGGCTCTTGAGCACAGATTTGACTATCCCTATTTCACGCAGGGTGATGTCTGCCTGGTCGAACTGTCCCTGCTCCATCTTTGAAGAGACGATATTCTCGACAAAAGCGTCGAAAGTCTCCGAGTCATAAGACTTGAGCGTTCTGGAGGCTGCCTCTACGGTATCGCAGATCATAAGAATTATCTGTTCTTTCGAATGAGGCTTGCCGCCGGTGTAGCGGAAATCCTCCTTGAGGGAAGGGTCTCCCCCGGCATTGACGAATTTGTCATAGAAGAAGGAAACCAGAGTCGTTCCGTGGTGGGTACGGATGAAATCCACGACCACAGAAGGCATATTCGCATGCTGTGCGAGTTCTATTCCGTCATTTACGTGGTTTATGATGTCCCTTGCGCTCTGATGAGGGTCCAGCGAAGCGTGGTATTTGCTCTTCTCGTCCAGGGTGACGAGCGACTCGTTCTCGACGAAGCACTGAGGGTTCTTCATCTTGCCTATGTCGTGGTACAGCGCTCCGGCCCTTACCAGAGGTACGTCACCTCCTATCGCCCGGGTAGCGGCCACACACATGTTCATAACCTGGATCGAGTGCTGGAAAGTGCCAGGTGACAGAAGTTCCAGCTTACGCAGCAACGGATTGCTGTGATTGCTGAGTTCCTCGAGCCTGGAAGTGGAAACAAGATTGAATATCTTCTCGAAGAGGAAGATCAACGGATAGCCGGCAACGTTGAGCATAGAGCCTATGAACAGGAACACGGCAACCCGGGTAAAGTCGCCGCTCACCATCCCCAGCAGGCGGAATCCCATATATACCGCCATCAGGACGGCATATACGACCAATGCGTTGATAAACTGTTTCCAGCCCCGGCCAAGGTATTTGAAGCCGTAGACTGCAACCATTCCGGCAAGCAGGTTCATTGTGAACAGAACTATCCCGGAATGGGTGAATATGAGCAGCGGCAACAAAGCCACGGTATATACCGGAATTATGAGCCTTCCCCTGAAGAATGCCTGCAGCAGCAAAGCCGCCAGCGAGAAAGGAACCAGATACAGGAAATTGTATCCGAGTCTTGCCACCAGCAGTGCGCCGGCCGCAAATATCGTGAACACGACAAGCACATAATAGTACCCGTTCCCCTGGAACACCCTTTTGTCCGCTATGAACATGGCAAAGAACAGCATCACCACCATAGCCAGCGCTATGAGGATATTGCCCAGCCAGTAGAGCACCTTGGGACCGTCATAGCCTATGTTGGAGTCATATTCCTTCCTGTAGGAATCCAGCATCTGCTCTATTTCCGCAGTTACGATCTCTCCGTTGGACACGATGAGCTGACCGGCATTCACGTATCCCATCGTAGGGGAAACGACCGCCGGGGATTCGGAATGAACCAGATTGGTGGTTGTCTGGTCGAAGGCGAGATTAGGTGATATCAGATCATATATCCCAGCCGCGGCAAGAACCGAGTCTGCCTGCGCGGGAATCTTCGCTGCTAGCGCCGTCCTGGCCGATGTCAAGGTATATACCTCTGACACAGGCACTTTCACTGCCCTCTTGTTGCGTTGGATATACATTATCCCGGACGGATCCGGCTGGTCTGCCTGGCGGGCACCATGGTCCGGAACCACGCCTTTGTCGAAGATGGATGAAAGAGCATCGGACAAGGCCGGTTTGAGGTATGAGAAGCTGCCGAAATCAAGCGCTTCCAGAGCCTTCATCCTGGCAAGGACGGTCTCTTCCGAATATTTATAATACGGAATGATTCCATTATCCAGATTCTCTTTCTCCCGGAGCATCTGCTCTTCCGTCTTGAACACGGGGAAATCGAATCTTGCGACAAGCGTTTCATATTTCCAGGCCTGTCCCCTCTTGTACTCATAACCCAGCTTGACTGTTCTGGGCATGGCAAGCACGAGGAGCGCCGCCACTGTGAGCAGCGAGGCGATTACCCGGAAAGTGAGAGGAAGCTTGTGCATTATGCGTCTATGTTTGCGTAATGTGCATTTTCCTCGATGAACTGCCTGCGAGGCGGAACGTCATCGCCCATAAGCATCGAGAACGTCCTTTCCGCCTGTGCGGCATTCTCTATGGTAATCTGGCGCAGACGTCTCTTGGCAGGATTCATTGTGGTGTCCCAGAGCTGTTCATCCGACATTTCTCCAAGACCCTTGTACCTCTGTACGGTATAACCCTTGTCACTACCCTTGCCAAGACGCATCGCAGCCTCTTCGCGCTGCTCCTCGGTCCAGCAGTATACCTCTTCCTTGCCTTTCTTGACCAGATACAGCGGCGGCGTTGCAAGATATACGTAACCGTTCTTGATAAGGTCGAACATGTATCTGAAGAAGAAGGTCAGGATAAGGCAGGCGATATGGGAACCGTCCACATCGGCATCGGTCATTATGACGACCTTGTGATATCTGAGCTTGCTCAGGTCCATATGTTTCTCGCCCGATTCATCCTCGACGGCAACGGAAACTCCGAGGGCCGTGTAGATGTTCCTGATCTCTTCGGAATCGAATGCGCGGTCGCCGGCGGCCTTCTCGACATTGAGGATCTTTCCCCTGAGCGGGAGTATGGCCTGGATCCTACGGTCGCGGCCCTGCTTTGCGGTACCGCCTGCGGAATCTCCCTCGACAAGGAAGAGCTCGCATTTCTCCGGGTCACGCTCGGAGCAGTCGGCAAGTTTTCCAGGCATTCCGCCTCCGCCCATAGGGCTCTTGCGCTGCACCATCTCGCGGGCCTTGCGCGCGGCGTTGCGTGCCGTTGCGGCAAGTACTATCTTTTCTATGATGAGCTTACCCTCCTTCGGGTGCTCCTCGAGGAACTGGTCCATTGCGGCAGAGGTTGCCTGGGACACTGCCGAGGTCACCTCGGTATTGCCGAGCTTGGTCTTGGTCTGACCCTCGAACTGAGGCTCCGCAACCTTGACGGAGATGACGGCGGTAAGACCCTCGCGGAAATCTTCCGGAGCCAGGTCGCCCTTGTACTTTTCAAGGAGTTTGTTGGACTCGGCGTAGTTCTTGAGTGACCTGCTGAGGCCCATCTTGAATCCCTGGAGGTGGGTTCCACCCTCTATGGTGTTGATATTGTTTACGTAGGAATATATCTTCTCGGAGTAACCGTTGTTGTACTGGAGGGCTATGTCGATAGGAATTATCTTGTCCGAATTCACGCATACGGGAACCGGGATGAGCTTCTGTGCGCCGGCGTCCAGATAGTCGATGAATTCGCTGAGTCCGTTCTCGGAATAGAACTGCTCGAACCGGTCAATCTTCCTGCCGGTAGGCTTTGACTCCTGCGATTCAGGGTCTATGGCAAACTCGTCCACCTGCTCACGATGGTCCGTAAGAGTGATTCTTATGCCCTTGTTCAGATATGAGAGTTCCCTCAGGCGGGCTGCCAGGGTATCATACCTGTAGACGATGGTCTGGGTGAAGATGGTGGAATCCGGATGGAAGGTGATGATGGTTCCGGTGTCGGTACAGCTGCCGGTAACCTCGACAGGTCCGAGAGGCTTGCCCTTGGAATAATGCTGGACGAAAATCTGCCCCTCACGGTGAACCTCGGCGGTTAGAGCGTCTGAAAGCGCGTTCACGCAGGAAACGCCCACTCCGTGAAGACCTCCGGAAACCTTATAGCTGTCCTTCGAGAACTTGCCTCCGGCGTGAAGCACTGTAAGAACCACTTCCAGTGCGGAACGGTGCTCCTTCGGATGCATACCGGTAGGGATGCCTCGTCCGTTGTCGCTTACCCTTATGGAATTGTCTTCAAGAATCTCGACGGTGATATCCGAGCAATAGCCGGCCATAGCCTCGTCCACGCAGTTGTCAACAACCTCATAGACAAGATGATGGAGACCTCTTTCGGACACGTCTCCAATATACATTGAAGGTCTTTTGCGTACTGCTTCCAAGCCTTCCAGCACCTGGATGCTGCTGGCGGAATACTGCTCCTCGGCCTTGATCATTTCTTCTTTTTCTACCATCTTGGAATATTTATTATAAATCTTTCAAAGATAGTAAAAAAAATCGGGATTCCCGTATGTTTCCGGACGGAAAAACTACAGCAGCAAAGATATGCCGGCAGTTCCGTTTATACCCCGCTCGATATGGAAAGGATCGCGGCGTACGAAATAGTTGAGCAGATTGCCTCCGCGCACCCAGACCGAGAAGCGCTGCCCTACGAAATACTCGGCATAGGCGCCAAGGTCCATCCACATCGGAACGGTCAGCGCCTGTGAGGCGGCAATCACAGCCCTGCGTGCAGTCTGGCATTCGAGCGACACTCCTGCATAGATGCGGGACCTGTAGTTGTACACGGCCCTAACATTGCCGCTTATCGCAGGCAGGTCGAACGCGTCCGCCTTGCCGGCGAGGGTGGTCTTCCTGTAGGAGACCTTGCCGTCCATAAGGAAACTGCGGGAATCCCAGGAGAATGACAGATCCGCGCCCAGAACGTTGAAATCGCGGAATGCTATGCCCGGCAGAACTCCTGCGGTCTGAAGGGCCACAGTCTCCATAGGGGCACCGGTCACTACTGCATATCCGGCTCTGGCCTCATAGTTGAAGCGGGGTCCGATATGGCCTTTGAACCCTGCAAAGGCGGTGATTTTCTCCCGGACCACATTCTGAAAATCTTCCGTGTACGCCGGTGTGAAGAAATGGATGCGCTGCTTGAAGTCGGAGTAGGTCAGAGCGTGCTGGCCGCCGCCGGCTCCTGCAAAGAATCTGACAGAGCCCTTCAGCGCATCGGCGTAGACCAGAAGGTCCGGAGCGGCGCTCACCCTGCCACCTACGTAATCCAGTCTGGCTCCGGCATCGATACTGAATATGCCGGCAGAAAGCGCAACGTGAGGAGTGACGGAATACTCGGCAATGCTTCTTCCATCGAAACTGCCGTCCATACGGTTGTAGCGCAGGTCGTAGTCCACAAGGACACGGTATATCCTGTCAAGTACGGGGCCCACCGACCCGAAAAGCCTGGCATCGGTCTCGTACAGGGACGGTGTGCTGAACGGGTGGGAAACAATGTCGGATGCGAACCTTCCCTGTAGGTTCACGTCATAGAAAAATGCCTTGGATGAGTTTATGTTGGACTTGGCGCCGAGCTTCAAACCGGCGGAATGGTAGTTTCCATGCTGCATCCAGTCCTTGAAGAAAATGCCGTCATAGTCGGCCTTCCAGCCTATCTGGGCCTTCTTTCTGCCCCATCTGCCTTCTACGGCGAACTTCTCCTGGAGATTGTAGCCGGGCTGAGGAATCTCGAACACGCCCAGGTCCATAGGGTCCTGCAGATTCGGAGCGACTTTCCAGTAGTCGCCGTAGTATCCGGACAGATTCTGGACAACGCTCATTGAGTAGTTGCCGGCAGGGGCCGGGGAATACACCGCGTCAAGCTGCGGATAGAGGCCGTACCCGGCCCCTGCCCTGACATACAGCGTGTGGCCGTCGTACAGACTCTTTTCCGGAGTATAGCCTATGACATACGGCGTAAACTCGTACGCCCCTTTGTAAGGGCTGTCGAACACGGAATAGTCGAACGTATAGTCGAAATGCAGTACACTGTCGGGAATGCTGACGGGGATATCCTGCTTGCGTATGTCCGGAGCCGTGGACTGATAATCGTTCGTGACCTGAACCTGGGGATTCAGGTTCTGGGAATATGCAGACGCTGCAGCAAAGAGCAGCACAAACGTAACGACTGTCTTTCTCATCACTTGTTCTTTATAGCGTTAAGGCGGTCTATCGCCGCATTCACCATTTCAATTATGTCATCATCCGGGCCGGACGGTTCGTAGCCGTCGCGTACGCTGACGAACGTAGCCTCGGCCTGATCCAGCAGGTTCCTTTCAACGAAACTCTGACCCAGGGTGACAAAGGCCCTGGCAAGCCAGTATGACTGCTGTCCGGCGCCTTCCGTGAAGGAGTATACGGCTTTTTCCACCGCGTCGAAGTCTCCCCTGTCGTAAAGGTCCTGGATTATGAAATATGATGCCTCGGCGCCCTCTTCCGTGGCAGGAGACATAGCGAGTTTCCTCATATACTGCAGGGCGTCGGCACGCTGGGACATGGACAGATACGATTTCGCCCGTATGTAGTCCGCTTCACGTGACGATTCCTCCGACACTCCCGGAACGGATGCAACCAGTCCGGCAGCGGCAATGGCATCATTGAACTCCCTGGCCTTGAAGGCGGAGCGCATCATACCTGTCTTGGCAATCAGAACGTTGTTCTCGAACTTGGCTTTCTCCAGCAGGAACGAGTACCCCTTGTACGCATCCTTGAAGTGTTCCAGTTCAAATGACAGGTCCGCATAGCTCAGAAGGGACGACTCGGCAAAAGAACTCTCGGGAGCAAGCCCGGCCACCATACGGTAGCAGTCGCAGGCCTTTTCCTTGAGTCCGGAAGCCTTGTATGACTCGGCAAGATAGAAGTATGACTCGGCAAGCTTTTCGCCCTGAGGGTAGGATTCCAGATATTTCTGGAGAGAGATGACCGCCTGCTGGTAGTCCCCCGCAAGGAAAAGCTGTTCCGCCGTGTTGAAGTACAGAAGCTCGCGGTCCTTTTCACTCTTCTGGGCATTGAGCTTGTTGTTTTCCACGTATTCGAGATATTTCTGAGGCTGTTTCCTGGTCTGATAGATGGATTCTATGGCAAGCAGCGCATCGTCCGCGAACTCGGTTCCGGACATTTCGGAAACTACCTGCTTGTAATACTCCAGAGCCTGGTCCAGGTCGCCTGCATTGCGGTTCACCATTCCGAGCCCGATCAGGGCCTTGGCGTAGTATACGGGATTGTCGTCTGCAATTTCCCGGAGTTTGTTGAACGACGCAAGCGCGCTCTTGGTATCCTTGTTTTCCATATACGCCCTGCCCAGTTCATAAAGGGACTCGTTGTAGACAGGGTCGTTCCTGTCCAGAAGGATAGCTTTCGACAGAACGGATATCTTCTGCTTCTTGTTGCCCAGCAGACCGTAGCTCATTGCCTGGCGGTACATAGGGTATATGCCGCCGCTCTCCATATCGATGAGCTTCTGGTACGAAGCCACTGCGCCTTTGTAGTCCCTGTTCAGGAAATCGCAGTCCGCCCTGCGCATAAGCGCGTCTTCCTTGTACAGGACGGCGCCGGAAGAGGTGTAATGGTCGAACCAGCGCGCGGCGCTTTCGAACTTGCTCTGGTTAAAGAAGGCATAGGCCAGATTGTACGGCAGTATGGAGCCTTCCAGATTGCTCTCCAGGGCGGAAATGTTGTACAGGCTGGAGTACAGGCCCTCGGCATCCTCCCACTGCTCCGACTTGTAATAGCTCTCGGCCAGCCAGAAACGCGACAGCTGGTTGAACCGGTTCTGGGTAGGAAGGTAGAACGCAGCCGCTCTGAGGCAAGGCACCGCATCCCTGTATGCGCCCGATTCGTAAAGCTGCATTCCACGGAGGAAGTTCGCCTTCATATAGTTGCCGCGCATATCGGAATCGAGTTCGTCTATGTTGTCGTACGCCTCGACTGCGGCGGCATAATCGTGCCTGTTCAGGGACGTGAGCGCCATATATCCGTATATGAGTTCTCCCCTGCGGCTTGTCGAGTATTTGGTTATGTAGCCCTCGAATCCGCTGTTGTCCTGGTTTATGTCGTAGGCCAGTTTTGCGTAATTGAGGTATGCGTCTTCCTGTATGACAGGGTCGAAATCCAGCATCGCGGCATTGTGGAAAGCTTCCAGGGCTCCCACCTTGTTCCTTGTGCGCAGATACGAGTTGGCCAGCTGGTAGGATGCTGTCTGTCCCAGAGAATCCGAGAAATCCTCCATCTTGTTGAAGTTCTCTATGGCGCCGAGGTAGTCCTCGACCGCATAGAGGACGGAGGCCCCGTAGAAATAGTCGGAACGCGAGAGATTCTCGGTCGATGCGAGTTCATAGTATGAAAGCGCCTTTTCCTTGTTGCCCAGCACCAGATACGACTCGGAGAGCAGCCTGGCCAGTCTTTCCTGCCGCGGCAGAGGTATGCTGTCGAATTCCTGTTCGGCGCGCTCCACCACATACTGGTAGTCCTTCTGCATGAAACGGCATTCGATCAGGTAATAGTCGGTGACATCCTTGAAACGGGCATCCGGTGACGCCTTTTCGAACCAGGATGCGGCGGATTCGAAATCCTTGTCCACGTAATCCATGAAACCCAGCCCGTACCTTGCAGGAGCGCTCCACTCGCTGAACGGGAGTTCATCCACTTTCCTGTAGTCCGAACGGGCCTCGGAGTAGGAGGCTCCGGAAAATTCACAGAAACCCTTCTTGTAGAAAAGCTCCGCCCATCTGTTCTTGTCCAGATTCTTCTGATTGACTGCCGAGAACGCCTTGAGGGCCTGCGGATACTGTTCCTTGTCGAAAAGGGAGCGGCCGCTTTCGAAAAGAATCTCGGAATAGAGCGAAGAACTGCCGTATTTGCGGAAATAGTCGCTAACCAGCGCTTCCGAATCGTCAGATCCCATACGCAGAGCGCAGAGAACCTCATAGCCGTCATTGACGGAATTGTCCGGGAGGGACTCGAATCCGGTTCTTGCGGCCTCATACAGGCCTTTGCCGAACAGTTCTGCGGCGGACCTCGAATCCGGAAGGGTCCCGGACAGGGTCACAACCGAGGCAAGAAGTATCTCAAGTATCATAAATTATTCGATTACAATCTTACAAATTTACTCAAATTTTCATCTATATTTGTAGTCAGTGGCAACAATTATTCCATTTTTTCAATGACTCCGCTGATTTCTTTCATAAAAGCCGACATAAACAACTCCGATTCCACCGTAGTTTACGATTTCAACATGGACGTAAACAAAGGCGACATTGTCTACATTGTGGGCAAGGTGGGTACCGGAAAGACTTCCATAATCCGTACGATAATTGCCGAGAACCGCTTGAAGAAAGGCATAGGAAAGGTTTGCGGATTCGACCTGTCCACCATACGCGAGAAGGAGGTTCCCCTTCTGAGGCGCAAACTGGGGATAGTTTTCCAGGATTTCCAGCTGCTTATGGACAGGACTGTCGAGGATAATCTGGACTTTGTACTCAGGTCCACCGGCTGGAAAGACAGGGAAGCAATCGCGAAACGTATCTCGGAAGTTCTGGATGCGGTGGGAATGGGCACCAAGATCCACAAGATGCCACATCAGCTGTCCGGAGGCGAGCAGCAGAGAATCGCGATAGCCAGGGCCCTTCTGAACGAGCCCGAGGTAATCATAGCCGACGAGCCCACCGGCAATCTGGACAACGAGACCGCGGACGGAATACTTACTCTTCTGCAGACCATAAACAGGGAGAAGGAAACGGCCATCGTGATGGTGACGCACAACAGGAACATCTTCGAGAAATATCCCGGCCGCGTGTTTGTGTGCAAGGACGAATCGTGCAAGGAATCCCTCAACGACGAGGTGATAGACCTAGCGCTTACAATATAGTTTCAAAGGGCACTCCGTACAGCGGGGGCGCTGGGCCGTGCAGGTGTACCTGCCGAACAGGATGAGCCAGTGATGGCATTTGGCCCGCAGTTCTTCCGGAACATATCTTTCAAGGTCCTTTTCGACCGCCCCGGGGGTCTTTCCCTTCGAGAGGCCCAGTCTGTGGGACACCCTGAACACGTGGGTGTCCACGGCTATCACGGGTTTGTCGAACATTATGGATGCCACCACGTTGGCCGTCTTGCGTCCCACTCCGGGCAGGCTCATAAGTTCGTCTATGTCCGACGGGACTTCTCCTCCGAAACGCGTCACCAGTTCCCTGCCGAGCTGTGAAAGGTGCAGGGCTTTGCTGTTGGGGTAGGATATAGACTTGACCAGCGGAAGCAGATCCTCCGGAGTGGACAGGGCCAGTTCCACCGGTGAAGGATAGCGGGCGAATATGGCCGGAGTGGTCATATTCACCCGTTTGTCCGTACATTGCGCCGAAAGTATGACGGCGACCAGGAGCTGATATGCATTGTCGAAGCGGAGTTCGCTCTCGGCAACAGGCATCCATTCCTGGAAGATCTTCAGGATTCCGTCATATCTCTGCCTTGCCGTCATTATGCAAACTGGGCTTTCAGGGCCTCGATCCTGGAGTCCGCATCGTCCCCCTTGGCTCCGAAATAGAACTTTATCTTAGGCTCCGTCCCGGAAGGCCGCACGGAAACGACATCGCCGTTCTCGGAGAAGAACTGCAGCACGTTGGAAGAAGGCTGTCCCGTTTTCTCGGGCTCGAGATAATCTATCACCTTCACGACCTTGGAACCGCACAGTTCCTTTGGAGGGCAGGACCTGAGGGAGCTCATCATATTCTGAATCTCCTGCGCGCCGCTGACTCCCTTGCGGACAACGGACACAAGTCCTTCCTTGCGGAAACCGTACTGCCTGTAAATCTTCTGTAGAAGTCCGTACAGAGTAAGCCCCTGCTCTGCTGCCCAAGCAGCACATTCCGCAACCATCATACAGGCTACCTGGGCATCCTTGTCGCGGACGAACTCGCCTACGTTGAAACCGTAGCTCTCTTCTCCGCCGCAGACGAACTCGCCTGCACCCTCGTGGTCCTTGACCACCTTCGCGATGTATTTGAAACCTGTAAGCACGTTGTATACCGGAACGTCAAAGCTTTTGCAGATGTCGGTTATGAGCTCCGTGGTCACGATTGTCTTCACCACATATTTGCCTTCACCCAGAGTTCCGAGTTCCTTGCGTCTTGAAAGGATGTAGTATGTGAGGATGGATGCGGTCTGATTTCCGTTCAGAAGCACCATACGGCCCTCGTCATCACGGACGGCGATACCCATTCTGTCGGCATCCGGGTCCGTGGCCAGCACGATGTCGGCGCCGGTGGCCTCCGCCCTGGCAAGTGCGAGGTCCAATGCGGCGTGCTCCTCGGGATTCGGGGACACAACCGTAGGGAAGTTTCCGTCGCTCACGTCCTGCTCCGGTACGTGGATCACGTTGCGGAAGCCCTGCCTTGACAGAATCTCGGGCACCAGACGTACTCCGCAGCCGTGCAGAGGGGTATACACTATCTTGATGTCCGAATGTTTCCTGCACTCTTCCGGACTCAGGCTGAGGCTGAGAAGGTCGGAGAGGTAGCGCTCGTCCTCGGCGGCACCCATAGGGATGATCGGAGCGCCGTCCAGGCCCGGATCGAACTTGACCTGCGAAGGATCGGAAATCTTTGCAACCTCTTCCACTATCTCCTTGTCCACAGGGGAAATCACCTGCCCGCCGTCACTCCAGGACACTTTGTAGCCGTTGTATTCCTTCGGATTGTGTGATGCGGTGATCATAATGCCGGCAACGGCCCCTTTGAGCCTTACGGCATAACTCATTTCCGGAGTAGGCCGGATGTTGTCGAAAATGTATACCGTGATTCCGTTTGCGGAAAGAACGTCGGCCGTGATCTTTGCAAAATCCCGGCTGTTGTTGCGACTGTCATAAGAAATGCAGACTTTCTTGTCTGAATCCGCGCACTTGGACAATATGTAGTTGGCAAGGCCCTGAGTGGCCATTCCCACAGTATATTTGTTCATACGGTTGGTTCCTGCGCCCATGATTCCGCGCAAGCCGCCTGTACCGAATTCCAGATTCTTGTAGAATGCGTCTTCCAACCCTGCAGGGTCGTTCTTCATAAGGTCAAGGACTTCCGCCCTGGTCTTTTCATCGTACTCACTTTCGAGCCAAAGATGTGCTTTTCTTTCAAATTCCTGCATATTATTCACTAAAAACTAAAACCAACTCCGGCGCACAACGTTTTGTTCATAGGGACATCGCCAAGCAGCAGCGCCAGGTCTGCGTGGACATAACCGGTACTCAGCCCCATTCCCATCGAGAAGAAACTGCCAATCGGCGACTTCCCTCCGAAATTATAGCCCAGCCTTGCGACAACGGGGCCGTACGTCCAGGATGCCCCTGCAGCGGCACGGACCGCTCCGTGAAGGAAAATATCCGACTGGGCACGAAGTTCCAACTCCGACTTGTCCCAGACCGCAAGGTAAGACCCCGAAACATAAACCGATGCAGGCAGGGGGTATTTTCCTTCTACCGCAGGCGCCGCATTGCTTATGCCGGCAGCGGCCATGAAAGCTCCTTTTCCAAAGGTTAGACCTGCATCGAACGACGGTGAGCCATAGCTTACATCGTCGAAAATATTACTGTAAAGATACCTCGCAGTTACGGAAAAAGCAAGTTCGGGAATGAATCTGAACGCAATTCCCAGAGCGGCCAGCAGGTTGGACGGGCTGTACTGGGAACGGATGACTCCGTTATCGTCCGCAACGTCATATCCGGAAAGCCTGTCGGAAGCAAAAGATATGGACACGCCGAACTTGTTCACGTGATTGTATGCGAAGCCTACGTTCACGTTGCCGGAAGAACTCGGGACATCCGGCTGCCACATCTGGTAGGATGCCGAGAAATACGTCTGAACGGAGCTAAAAGGTATCACGCCTGGATTAAACAGAGCCGAATTCGCAATGGATACGGCTTCAAGGGCCGACGTGGCGCCCATTCCCAAGGCAGCGGGATCCCTTGGAATCACAGTCTGGAGCAGAGTGAGGGAAGACGACTTGTCCGGGACTGCGGCTTCCTGCCCGCAGACCGCCGTAGCGGCGGACAGCACCGCGACAAATATGAGGAAGGCCCTTTTCATCTCTTCACTATCGACTTGGAGTACACAGACGCTCCTTCCTGGTCCACACTTACGTTATACACACCGGGGCCGCAGGCCGACATATCGATCACTGCAGGCTCGAAGGCGCTGCCCTGCATCACGGAATCGAATACTGACGCTCCGGACAGGGAGGTTATACTCACCCTGAAGCTTGTCTTTCCGGCTTCCCCGGGACGCACGTTGAGTATGTCTGTCACAGGTACCGGATAAAGGTCGAAGGCGTGGCTGGAGGATTCTCTGGAAAGGGAACGGAAGGTTCCGGACACCCTGTTCCCCGCATAGTCAGCCGCCGTTACGCTCACCAGCGCCAGACCGTAATCCTTGAAGGAAAGGACAAGCCTGCTGCCGAACAATGTGGCAGCCAGCGGCCTTTCATCCGACAATGTAACGGAATAGGAAAGACTTTCACCGTCTGGGTCCCTGAAGAAATTGTCCAGATCCAGTTCCAGAGGAGCATCGGACGCATCCAGTATCACGTCCGGAAGAGCTTCCGCACATACGGGCGGATTGTCCGGGCCTGTCCGTACCTTGAAAACAGGAGAAGAGTCGGTGACGTCCCTCCTGTCCACTCCCATACCGTATAGTCTGGCATAATACTGCCTGTCATATTCCAGGCCGGTGAAGCGGAAAGATACACGCTCGGATATCTTGCGGTCCGCCGTGACGAAAACCCTTTCCGTATATTGCGCGAAATCCGGAGAGTCCGACACCTGAACCTTGCAGGCATAGGTTGGCGCAGTTCCGTTTCCGGTCACTTTCCAGCTGAATATGAGGCAGTTCCCGGCAGGGCTTATGACTATATCCTCCGGCATCGAAGGAGATGCGCAATCTGCGCTGAAGGCCCCGTCCGCATCCAGCATAGGCCCTATGTATCTGTCCCTGGTGTATGCCAGGCTGTAGTCCGCCCCGCGCAATAGCATTTCCCGGAGCTTTGATGCGGTGAAACCTTCCCCTCCGAAATAAGAAACCATCAAAGCGGCGACACCGCTTACGAAAGGACAGGCCATCGACGTTCCCTCGGTGAGCAGCAATGTCTGTTCATCATTGCCCGGAACTGCTATCATCGCGTATTTGGAATTTTCTCCCAGCAGACCGGTATACCCATCCATATTCCCGCCGGGAGCGCAGATATCCACCCAATCCCCGTAGTTGGAATAGGCTGCACGCTCTCCCGAAGGGCCCACCGCGCCTACGGCCACGACTCTTTCATACATTCCCGGCTGGCTCTGCGGCCTGCCTTCGTTGCCTGCGGCGAACACTACCAGCCCGCCCCTCATAGGCCCTGTCTGGCTGCCGTCCGGACCCACACCGGCATAATCGCAGAAATAATCTATCGCATCGCTGATGTACTGGGGAGTCCGGTCGGGAACGGTTTCCTGTTCGCCATAATCGAACTCCCAGCTGTTGTTGCAGATTACCGCACCATGGTCTGCGGCCCATACGATGGCTGCTCCTATGTTGTCTGTGGAGTATGTCTTTTCGCTGTCCGTGTCGTCGGTAGACAGAATCTGGCAGTTCAGTATCCTCACTCCTCCCGTGCCGTCATTTCCTCCGGCGACACCGCACAGCCACTCGCCGTTGTTGTTCACGGAGGCTATCACGGACGCCACGGATGTAGCGTGTGTCTGAGGCACCATCAGGAAGGGAGTGTCACTGTATTTGTCCACGAAATTGCGGCTGCCGTTCTCTCCTCCGGGAATCAGGACAGGTTTGAGGTCGGGATGGGTGTATACGCCTCCGTCCAGGACCGCAACTATGACGTCGGGCGAACCAGCCGTATATTTTTCCCATACCGGAACAACGTTTATGTCTATGCCTGGAGTGAAACGGGAATCGACAAGCCCCCGGATGGATCCGCTGTTCGAGAGCCCCCATTGCAGATAGGCGAACTTGTCGTCGAAAGGTATAGGTGAGCAGAGCCTGACCCCGGGCTGTACGCAGACATCCCCCACTCCGTCTAACCCGTCAAGGCCGGATTTCACTTTCGTGAGGGAAGAGGCCGGAGCCTCGACGCTGTACCACCTGTGAAGGCCGACGGCCCTGTGCATCTGCTCCCGGTCCGCAGAATACGGGAACATGCGGTGAAGCCCGCTGCAACCCGATCCCTGCAGGCCAAGTATCTCAAGCGGGTCCTCCCCCGCCGCCTCGGCGATTTCGATGTCCGAGGCCATCTGTTCCGAAATTTTAACCGATATACGGGCCGTAGCGCCGCAGTCTTGCGGCAAAGACGGAATTTCCTGCTCGAACTGGCGGCTGCAGGAAACGACTGCAGCTGAAAAAGACAGCGCCAATATTATTCCGGGCAGTTTTTTCATATAAGCAAATATACTTATTTATCCGGAATATGAGTAATTTTGCCGCTATGAAAAGCAATTTCTCCGATATACTTTCCGGGCTCAGGGAGCAGACGGGGCGCAAGCTGCAGGAGAAACTTCCGTCCTGGGCGGCGGTCTGTGGGATAAGCATTCCTGAGAGCCTGCCTCTGGAGCAGTGCAGCAGTGAACCCGCAGCAAATTACAAAGCGTCGCTGTTGGAATACAGGACCGTTGCAGACCTGGATTCCGGGCTGGGAGCGGATGTGTGGGCGTTCGCAAAAAAGGCGGAGAAAGTATGGTATAACGAACTCCGACCGGAAATCGCCGAGGCTGCGGAACACAATCTGGGCCTGCTGGGAATCACCAACGTGGAGTTCAGCAATATGGATGCCGGGGAACTGCTGGACCGCCTGCCACGGGTGGACCTGCTTTTCCTTGACCCGGCAAGGCGCAGCGGTACCGGAAGGAAGGTTTTCCTGCTGGAGGACTGTTCGCCCGACGTAATGGGCCTTATGCCCCGGCTGTGGCAGCACAGCGACACCATTATGCTCAAGCTGTCTCCGATGGCGGACATTTCCCTGCTCGAGCGCAAGTTGGAAGGGCTCTGCGAGGTGCATATCGTCTCCAGCGGAGGTGAATGCAAGGAACTGCTGTGCATACTTCGGAAAGGCTGGGAAGGAGATTGCCGGATAATCGCGGCGGAACTCTCATCGGGAGAGACCGTAGACCTCGGAGCCAGGCCCGATCCGGTCACCCGTGCCCCTCTATGCGGCCCGGTGAGTCCCGGAGACCTGCTGCTGGAACCTATGCCGGTACTGCTCAAGGCCGGGATGGATTCCGTGATATGCAGCAGATGGCAGCTCAGGCAGCTCGATACGAACACCCATCTTTTCATTGCGGACGGCACCTGCCCGTCCGAAGACCTGCCCGGATCGATGTTCCGCATATTCACCGTAGAGGAAACGCTCCCCTTCTGCAAGGAGTCAATACGAAATCTGGGAAAGAAATACCCTATGGCCGACGTGTCCGCGCGCAACATCCCGCTGAAAAGCGAGGAACTGAGGAAGAAGATGGGCATCACCGGCAGCGGCGGAGAGCATATCTTCGGAGTCGGCATCCGCTCGGAGCGGGCGCTACTTGTCTGCAGGAAACATTGAATCCTTGAAATTCACCAGATAAACCTTTTCCACCGCACGTGTCAATGCGGTGTACAGCCATTTGAGGTCGTCCACCGTCCGTTCGTCCTGCCAGAACGGGCAGTCTACGAAGACGCATTTCCACTGGCCACCCTGGCTCTTGTGCGCGGTGACGGCATTGGCATACTTCAACTGAAGGGCGTTGAAGTACTTGTCCTCGCGAACGCAGTCATATCGTTTCTTCTTGGATTTGATATGGGCATAATCCTCGTTCACTCCGTTGTACAGCGCATTGGACTGTTCATAGCTCAATGACGCCGACTCGGACTCCAGCGTATCCAGACATACCTTGGCATCTATTTCCACGTCGTCATAGTCCGGGAAACGAAGTGTCGCCTGGGCGAAATGAAGGCCGTACCGGTCTTCGAAATTACGTATGCGAACAAGCTGGGCGGTATCTCCGTTGGCTATGTAGTCCATACCCTTGACATCCTCCAGAAACTGATAGCAGTTCTTCACTATCATGAGGCTGTCCCCACGGACCAGCCTTTCCTCCTTGAACTGGACGGTGCTTCTGATTCCCAGGTTATACCGTATAGCCCGCTTGTTGGAGCGGCAGAGTATTATGGTCTCGTCTTCGCCGTACTTGCCGTAGGCGTCGCTGATGCATTCTATGAGTTCCGAACCGCCTATTCGGGTGATGTCATCGAAACCGCCGGTCTTCAACCTTATTTCCGGAATGGCCGAGCCGTTTTCCGAGCCGGAGATGCACTCCCTCAGCATTGTGGCATTGAACAGGATTCCGGACTCACGCGACTGGCGCACGACCTCTTCCAGAACGGAGAACCGCACTCCGCCGAACTGTTCCATATAATCCTTTGACAGCGCCGGACTGGCATCCAGGCCAACCGGAGGCAGCTGTGCGGCGTCTCCGATCATTATCATCCTGCAGTCTGTGCCGTTGCGCAGATAGGTGACCATATCTTCCAGAAGGTTGCCGGACCCGAACAGGGTACTGCTCTGTCTCTCCTGGGATTCCACGCCTATCAGGGAGACCTCGTCTACGATGAAGAGCGTGCTCTTGGACTTGTTGGGAGCCAGAGTGAACTGTCCGAATCCGTCCGAGCCGACCGATTTCTGCCTGTATATCGTCTTGTGCACGGTATGGGACGGAAAATGGCAGGCGGATGAGAGCACTTTTGCCGCCCTGCCGGTCGGAGCCATCAGGACAGTGCCGATTTTCATCTCCCTCATTGCGCTTACGATGGCCGAGACCGCCGTTGTCTTTCCCGTGCCGGCATAGCCGTTAAGGACCAGTATGTCCGAATCGTCACAGGTGAAAAAAGCTGCCACGTCCCGAAAAAAACGGTCCTGCCCCCCTGTAGGCTGTACAGGAAGGTACTCCAGAAACTTTTTGTACAGGAATTCCTCTCGGTCCATCAGAGCTGGTTTCTGCGTCTGTCGAATATCATCGCTACAACTGCAAGCACGGGATAGATTTCCACGCGCCCGAGGAACATGTCAAGGGAGTAGACAAGTTTTGCAAGTGAGGGGACGGAATTGAAACTGCCCATGAATCCAAGTTCCCTGATTGCCGGCCCCACATTGCCCAAAGATGACAGTGAGCCGGAGAAAGCGGCGCTGGTGTTTGCCCCGAACAGTATTGCAAGCAAGGTGGAAACTGCAAGTATTCCGCAATACATGGCTATGTATAGCAGGTGCGGTGAAACATCATCGTCACGTATGATGCGTGAGCCGAGTTTGATTTCATTCACGGACGAAGGGTGCAGGATCTTGTTTATCTGCCGTCCTACGGATTTCAGAAGAACCAGGATACGGTCCGCCTTCACGCCTCCGGTAGTAGACCCGGCGCATCCGCACATGAATGCGGCGAACATCAGCAGAATGCACGGCAGCATAGGCCAGGCGGCGTTGTCGGTAATTGCGAAGCCGGAAGTGGAAGCCACGCTTATGGTCTGGAAGGCTCCGTTCCACATGGCCTTCCCCAGGGACTGCTCGACGCCCTGGACCTTGAGGGACAAGCCCACAAGAAAGGACAGCACTACCAGAGATACCAGGTAGAACCTGAGGACAGGATTCTTCAACGGCTTGATTGACCTGGTGGCGAAGGTCAGGAAAACCAGTCCGAAATGCAGGGACGACAGCAGCATGAACACCATTGTCAGAAGTTCTATGACCCTGGAATCAAAAGCGGCTATGGAGAGGTTCCTGGTGCTGAATCCGCCTGTTGCGCTTACACTGAATGCGTGGCACACGGCATCGAACGGGGACATTCCGGCAAGCATATATGACAGGAATGCCAGCACTGCAAGTCCCAGATATACGTAAGCGAAGATATATACAGTCCTGTTGGCCCGGACCGAATATGAATCCTTGGAAAGCGAGGATAGTTCCATAGAGGTGAGCCTAAGTTTCACAGGGCTGGAGTTTGGAATTATGAGAAGCAGGAAAACCACTACTCCCAAACCGCCGATGAAATGTGTCGCGCTGCGCCAGAACAGAAGGCTGCGCGGCAGAGCCTCTATGTTGTCCAGAATGGTGGCTCCCGTAGTGGTGAAGCCGGAAACGCTCTCGAACCAGGCATTGGCAAGAGAGAACGGACCGCCCCAAAGCGCATAAGGGAGCATACCGAATATGAAGGACAGAAGCCAGGACAGGAATATGGTAAGGTATCCGTCCTTTAGCGTAAGGGTGGAACTCCGTCTTACGAATATCAGAGGGAAGGCTCCGACTACAAGCGTGATGAGGGCACTGACAAGCAAGGGCGCGAAAGCGGAGTCGTGCCCGTCCATAATCGACACGAATACGGACAGGAACATGAACAGCGCGCTGACCAGCAACGCGTAGCCTACGTTTCTACTGATTACCCTTAAGTTCATGGTTCCTGGCCCTCTTTAACAAAGTCTGATTCTCGGTACAGAGTTCGGAAAGCGAATCGTTGAGATCTTTCAACTGGTCATCCCCGTCGAAAGTGAAGTTGTACTGCTTGCCGTAAGAAAGATAGCTCTTGACAGAATTGCGCATTCTGGTCAAAGGATTGACATAGAATACGATGAGGAAGAACAAAAGCATGGCGAGCAGCATTATTGCTATTCCCACCGCCACGATTCCGGGAACTATGCTGCGGTAAAAACCGTTGTCAAAACTGCGGGAATCGTTTTCAAGGTCAGAATATATAGCCCCTACAAGCTTGTCGATGTCATTCCCGAGTTTTACAAAACGAGGTTGCAGGCGCTCGAAATACCAGGATCTGGTGTCTATGAAGTCGGACTTCATGACGTCCTGAAGTTCGAGCGACGTCATCATATAGGCTGCATACGAATACATCACCGAATCTGCAAGAGGAGCTATGACATTGGAAGACAGCGATGTACGCAACGTGTCGCAGTGCGACATGAAATAATCCGCATCAAAGTCCGGGAGCATAACGGACGAATCGTCGCCTATTACGGAAAGTATCTCGAGGTTGTACTGGTTCGCTATGTCTGCAAGTTTGCGCGCCTCGTTGATACTGCTTATGTCATCTGCAATGAGGTCGGACACATACGTGCTCATATTCCTGTACTCCATCACGGATATCGCGATGGACAACAACAGGACAACCGCAATGGCTCCGAATGCCAATGATAACTTCTTCCTCATTTTTAAATAATTTCAAAAAAGGCAGACAAATATAGCAACTTTTTATATTTTTGTAGAACAAAACGGTATAGACATGGTTTCATCATTTCTTACAGACAAGACAGGAAAGAACGCCCAGATCAAGCGGCAGATCCTAAAACTCTGCATCAAGAACGGATCGTACAGCATTGCGGATTTCAGCAAGGAGCTTTCAATCAGCGTTCCTACCATAACCAAGTTGATTACCGAACTCATTGACGACGGATTTCTGGAGGATCTGGGGAAAATAGGCACCAACGGAGGTCGCCGTCCCAGCATTTACGGTCTGAATCCTCACGCCGGTTACTTCATAGGGATAGAGGTCGCACGGCATCATTTCCATATTACGATAACCGATTTCAAAGGGAACATCATCCACTTTATCCAGGACATAGAATTCGTGCTGGAGGCAAACGAGAAATGCATAATGGAAATGAGTTCCCTGATCAAGGACAAGGTCATAGGGATAGGGATTCCGTGGATCAAGGTGCTCGGAGCCGGAATCAGCCTGTCCGGAAGGGTGAACCCGGAGAAAGGATACAGCCTTACCTATTTCGTGAGCGAGGACATACCTCTTACGGCACAGTTCCAGAAGGAGCTTCAGGTTCCGGTCACCATCGAGAACGACTCCAGGGCCATGGCTTACGGAGAGTATATGTCACTGGGCAAGGATGCGGACAAGAACATGCTGTTCATCAACCTCAGCTGGGGATTGGGAATGGGAGTGATTATGAACGGGGAACTGTATTTCGGAAAATCCGGATTCTCCGGCGAGATAGGCCATTTCCCGGTTCTGGACAACAACATAATCTGCCGCTGCGGCAAGGTCGGCTGCCTTGAGACGGGAGCATCCGGGTCGGCCCTGCGCAGAATAATCCTGGAGCAGCTCAAGGAGCACCGTCAGTCGTCCCTCTCGGCCGTATATCAGCAGAAACACGACATAGAACTCTCGGACATCCTTACAGCCGTGGACAAGGGCGATGTGGTGGCAATCGAATGTATAGGCCAGGTCGGCGATGCGCTCGGGCGCGGACTTGCCGGGGCCATCAACATATTCAATCCGGGACTTGTGGTAATCGGAGGAAGGCTGATAGTCGGGAAGGAATACCTTATGCTCCCTATCAGGACTGCCGTGAACAGGTTCTCGCTTGCCAGGGTAAGCAGCGACTCGAAGATTCAGTTCTCCAAACTCGGGGATAAGGCAGCCGGTCTTGGAAACTGCCTCCTGAGCCGCAGCAAGTTGCTGGGACTGATGTAATTACAGGATATTCATAGACTGCTCGCGTATTTTTTCGAGCTCGTCCTTCATCTTGACTACACACTGCTGTATACCGGCGTGGTTGGCCTTGCTTCCGGTCGTGTTTATCTCGCGTCCCATCTCCTGGATTATGAATCCGAGTTTCTTTCCCGGATAAGGTTCGCCGTCGATGGTTTCCATAAAGTATTTGCAGTGCTGGCGCAGGCGTACACGTTCCTCGTTGATGTCCAGTTTCTCCAGATAGAAGACCATTTCCTGCTCGAATCTCTCTTCGTTGACCTTGACTTTGAGTTCTTCGGCGGCCTTGAGCAGTTTTTCGCGGGTGGCGGCGATCCTTTCGGGCTCGAACTCCTCTATCCTGTCGTAAAGGTCCAGTATTATCTGTACTCTTGAAGTCACGTCCCTGTAAAGCGCCTCCCCTTCCGTGGCCCGGAAGTTCAAAACCGCTTCCAGAGCATCGTCAATGGCCTTTGACACCAGAGGCCAGTTGTCCGGCGTGATGATATCCGTCTTCTTGAGGTCCACGACGTCCGGCATACGCAGAAGTATGCCTATCAACATATTAGGGTTCAACTTGTTGAGCCTTTTGGCCCCCACTGTTCCAGCCAGCGCCTGAATCTGTTTCCAGTACTCTGCCGCAAGTGACAGGTTGACTTCCTTCGGACCTTCCGAAGCGTTCGGCTCCCAGTTGATGAACATATCTATGCTGCCGCGCACAAGTGTATCTGCGATTCTCTTGCGCACCTCCATTTCCTTATCTTTGGGAAGAAGGCTGGACTTGATGTTTATATCTGAAGTCTTTCCGTTGACCGAACGGATTTCTATTGTGAGTTTTCCATTGTCAAGCAAAGCCTCGGCCTTGCCGTAGCCTGTCATAGATTTTATCATAATCTGCGATTTAAAGTGCAAAAGTAAACAATTTTTTTATACATTTGCTTCCGGAATATGGCAAACGTTTTCACAAAAACCGCAGCATTGCTTACTCTGGCAATGTATCTGGGCGCAGTGGCAGGCTTCGATGTCCACAGTTGCTCCGATAACGGACACGTGTACATAGAACCGTTGATTGCCGGCATTTCCTGCGACGACATCCATCCGGACACGCCTTGTAACGAAGGCCACGGGGCCGGATGCCACTGTCACGATGGAGAGGATTGCTGCTCCGACAGCATCGAGGTGCTCCAACTAAGCGGTGACAACACCCGGGCCGTCCACGTCCCGCTTGCCTTGTTCCATACAATAGCGTCCGTATTTCACGAAAACGGACTCCCGGCACCATACAGCGTTTCCAAGACAGTCACAGAGTCGGATACGGCTCCGCCGGGACTATCCCCAGACATATACAGATACTGTGTGATAAGAGCTTGACGGGTGAGGTTCATCTTCATCTGTTACAGTTCTTTTAAATCACATAGTTATGAACATCATTCTTAATTTGGCGCTGGCCTTGACGGCCACGCTCCAGCTTCCGGATACAACAGGCATATACTCTGACCGTGTAGACACTCTGGAAGCCACAGTAAAAACAGCACATCAGTCAACCCTTCCGAGGGGAAAGGACATACGTACGGAAGTGATCACCGCTGCAGGGCTCTGCAAGATGGCCTGCTGCAACCTTGCCGAGAGTTTCGAGAACTCCGCCAGCGTAACCGTGGGATATTCGGATGCCGTTACGGGCGCACGCCAGATAAGGCTTCTGGGGCAGAGCGGCATCTACACCCAGATGCTGGATGAGAACCGTCCCGTAATGCGTGGCCTGAGCGCTCCGTTCGGACTGAATTATGTCCCCGGGCAGTGGCTGGAGAGCATACAGATAGCCAAGGGCGTCACTTCCGTCATCAACGGCGTGGAATCCATGACCGGACAGATCAATATGGAGCACCGCAAGCCTACCGACGAAACTCCCCTGTACATCCAGGCGTCGGCAATGGGCGACAGCAAGTGCGACCTCAACATAATCTCTGCCCTGCAATTCGACGAAATGCAGAAATGGAGCACTATCCTGCTCGGCCACATAGACGGGAACTTCCGTACTATGGATATGAACGGGGACGGATTCGCCGACGACCCCAAACAGCTGAATCTGGCATTTTCCAACCGCTGGCTCTATTTCGGCGAGGACGGGGTTCAGGTAAGGTTCGGAATACGCGGAATACGCGACCACAGGCTCGGAGGGCAGGTCGCCTCCGGTGACGGATTCGACTACAACTACAATGACGGGGTGTGGAGAGCGGACATAATGAACAACTCCCTCAACGGGTACGTCAAGGTGGGAATACCTTTGAGCGAAACCAATTCCAGCAACATAGCATTCGTTCTGGATGCCACTTCACAGTTCCTGGATTCGGGGTTCGGATCACCTGCCTACAATTTCCTGACACATTCCCCGCAGGAGATTCCCGAGCATACCGGAGCCGGATACCGGTTCTATGACGCATTCCAGCAGAGTTTCTTTGCCAACCTGCTGTATCAGAACGAGATAAACGAGAGCCACAAGTTCACTCTGGGACTCAGCGACATGGTGGACATCTGGTCCGACGCGTTCTGCACCGATGCCTTCAGAGGGCCGACCCTCAACGATGCCGGCGTATTCGGCGAATACACCTTCCACTCCGGGGACAAGTTCTCGGCAATCGTGGGCCTGCGCGCGGACTGGTACAATCTCGGGGAAGGTCTCAGGTTCTCTCCTCGCGTAACTCTGAAATACTCTCCTTCACAGCAATGGGTTTTCCGCCTGAACGGAGGCAGGGGCCTCAGGCACAGCAATCCTATGATAGACAACTTCGGGGTACTCTCGAGTTCAAAATCTCTCAAGGGAGTATATGACAGACATCCGCTGGAGGACTCCTGGACCCTGGGGGCGAACGCAACCTGGTACATTCCCGGATGGGACAACGCCTTCATAAGCGCGGATTACTTCCATACCGGATTCAACTCCCAGGTAGTGCTTGATTACTCGCAGAACAGCATCTGGTTCTATATGGCGCCTGCAGGCACTTCATATACGGACAACTATCAGATAGACTTCTCCTGCGAACCGCTGGAAAGATTCACCGTCACACTCACAGGCCGCTATACGGATGCCGTACAGCCTTTCCACTGGACGGATGATATTTTCCTAAACGGCGAGAAACCTATGACAAGCAGGTACAAGGGAGTGGTCAACCTGCAATACGCTACCAACCTGAACAAGTGGATATTCGACTTCACGGCATCCGTCAACGGTCCCTGCAAGGTCTGGGACTATATGAAGGGGATGGAAGTGAACGGGAAGAGGCTGTACGAGAACGGCTACACTCCTGTATACCCGCTGCTTTACGCTCAGGTAACCAAGAGGTTCAAGGGTTTCGACATCTATGCCGGCGGGGAGAACCTCACCAACTTCCGCCAGGAATCACCTATCATCAATGCCGGTCATCCTTTTGACGAAGGATTCGACGCGAGCTGCGTCTGGGGCCCTCTGATGGGCATAAAGTTATATGCCGGCGTAAGAATAACGATTTGGAAAACAGAATAAAGAATCAGAAATATGAAAAAGATCATCGCATTGCTCTGTGCCGTAGCGGCATCGGCATTTCTTTTCACAGCCCAGGCCAGGCCCAAGGCAGAAACGGCCCAGGTAACCTATCAGACAAATATGCATTGTGACAAGTGCGCCAAGAAGATTTCCGAGAACGTCTCTTTTGAAAAAGGCGTGAAGGACCTTACCATCGACGTGGACAAGAAGACTGTCACAATCAAGTATGAAACCGGAAAGACAGACGTCGAAAAACTGGCTGCAGCCATACGCAAACTGGGCTATACCGCAAAGGCAATACCCGCTGCAAAGCCTGTTGAGGCCAAGTGATGATTGCAGTTTCAAGCGTTTTTTGTAGATTTGTGATTCGGAAACAATCTCTTTTATGGAAGAAGAAGTAAAAAAACTTAATTTTCTCGAAGAAATAATCGAGGACGATCTCAAATCAGGCAAATACAGCAGCATCCTTACAAGGTTCCCTCCAGAGCCTAACGGCTATCTTCATCTGGGGCATGCAAAGAGTCTTTGCATCAATTTCGGGCTTGCCCAGAAATATGGCGGAAAGACCAACCTGCGCTACGACGACACCAATCCTACGAAGGAGGATACCGAGTACGTTGACGCCATCAAGGAGGACATCCGGTGGATGGGCTTCCAGTGGGAGAAGGAATGCTACGCATCGGATTATTTCCAGCAGCTCTATGACTGGGCCGAGCAGATGATCCAGCGCGGTATCGCCTATGTCGACGACCAGACCCAGGAAGAGATTTCCGAGGGACGCGGAACCGTGGACAAACCGGGCAAGGAAAGTCCTTGGCGCAACCGCAGCGTGGAAGAGAACCTCAAACTCTTCCGCGAAATGCGTGACGGCAAGTATGCCGACGGCGAGAAGGTCCTTCGCGCCAAGATAGACATGGCCCACCCGAACATGATGTTCCGTGACCCTATCCTTTACAGAATCAAGCACGCAAACCATCACAGAACCGGCGACAAATGGTGCATCTACCCTATGTACGATTACACCCACGGCCAGTGTGACTCCATAGAGAACATCACCCACAGTATATGTACCCTCGAGTTCGACGTACACCGTCCGCTTTACGACTGGTTCATAGCGACTCTGGGAATCTTCCCGTCACACCAGTACGAGTTCGCCCGCCTGAACCTGACCTATACCCTGATGTCAAAGAGAAAGCTTCTGGAACTGGTTCAGAAGGGTATAGTATCCGGTTGGGACGACCCTAGGATGCCTACTCTGTGCGGAGTGCGCCGCCGCGGTTACACCGCCGAGGCCCTGAAAATGTTCTGCGACAAGATAGGAGTCACCAAGCACGACCAGCTGATGGACATCCAGCTTCTGGAATGGTGCGTAAGACAGGATCTGAATGCTCGCGCCAACAGATATATGGTAGTAAGCGACGACCCTTTGAAGATCACCCTCACCAACTGGCCGGAAGGACAGGTCGAGTGGTACGACTGCCCTCTGAACCCTGCCGAGCCGGAAGGGGCTACCCGCAAGGTTCCTTTCACCGGGGAGCTGCTCATAGACCGTGCAGATTTCATGGAGGACGCCCCTCACAAGTTCTTCAGGCTCAAGCCGGACGGGGAAGTGCGCCTGAAATACACATACATCATCAAGTGCAACGAGGTGGTCAAGGACGACTCCGGCAAGGTGGTGGAACTCAAGTGCACCTATGACCCGTCCACCAAACCGGGCAGCGGGGAATGGCGTTCTGTCAAGGGTACCATCCATTGGGTAAGCACCCGGTTCATGAAAGAGATAGACCTTAGGCTTTACGACAGGCTCTTCACCCTTGCAGACATGTCGCAGGTCCCTGAAGACAAGGATTACAAGGATTTCCTGAACCCTGACTCGCTCACTGCAGGCAAGGGATATGCCGAGCCGGCTCTTCTGGAAGACAACAGCGGCATCGCTGTCCAGTTCGAGAGGGTTGGTTACTTCATCAAGGACAAGGACAGTACGGAAGACCGCCCTGTATTCAACAAGACGGTCTCGCTCAAAGACGGTTACAAACCGGAATAGACTTCTTAGAAAGACACTCTCATTACGGCAGCTTCGTGCCCCCATTCCCAGTTCTGGACAATAGGTACGATCCTGCCGTTTTTGTTTACAGCCTGATAGGCTTCCCGCAGGCGGGTATGCGAATGGCCTCCGACCACCAGGTCCACGTCCGTGGTCAACGGAACGATGTCGGTGTCGTTTATCCCGGACTCGCCACGGAATCCTGCATGTGAGAGCAATATCACAAGATCGCACTTGCACTCATTCTTGAGGTATGATGCAAACTTGTTCACGACTTCCGATGTGTTGAACGCCGGAATGCGTGAAGAAGTCTCCCTCTTGACCACTGCAGAAAGGTCGCACATAATACCTATGATGCCTATCCTGCGACCGGCCTTCCTGATTATGGTGTAAGGCTTGACATACTTTCCTACCTCGAAGGTGGACAAATCATAATTGGCGCAAAGGATATCGCACTTCAACATCGAAGCCCTGCGTCCCAGATCCTCGATTCCGTTGTCGAATTCGTGGTTTCCCGGAACCACGCAATCGTAACCGAGGGCATTGACCATTTCTGTCTCCAGGTCTCCGCGAAGGACAGTGAAATATGAAGAACCCTGCTCATAGTCACCTGCGTGCAGCAGCAGGAAGTTCCTGCGCCCCTCGGCACGCCTCAGGCTGTCTATGAACGCAGCTCTTTCCAGCACTCCTGCCGTCCCGTCATACTCGGGGTCAAGATGAGAATGCGTATCGTTGAAATGGACAATGACAAGGTCATGCCCGCTCCGTGCAAAAGCCAGGCTGCAAATCAAAGCCGAGGCAACAATCAAAACAAATCTTTTCATAATACTGCAATCCTCCCGTCTGTCCTGTATTCTATCACACCCTTTTCCTCGACCATCTTCCTCAACTGCGCCAGCACCCCGTCCCTGAGCAGGACTCCGGTCCCGACAAGTTCCAGAGCATTCTTCGCAGCCTGGAAATGGTCTCCTCCGTCAAGCAGGAAATCTACTGTGGCAAGAGTATACTCCTTGTCTTCCTCCAGCGCCTTTCCGCCTATTTCAATACTTACAAGCTCATTCTCTTTCGTAAACACCAGCTTCACTCCGCCCACAAGCTGGATGCCGTACCTGGTCATCGTTTCGTATATGTTCTTGAGATCGGAGCCCTTGAGCCGAACCAGATAAATGTAATTGTCGAAAGGAAGCATCGACATAATATTGTCGAGAATCACGTTTCCCTTGTGGATTTCCGTACGCACTCCACCGTAATTCAGGAGCCCGACGTCGACTTTCTGCCCTGTTGCTTCTTCACAGGCTGTCATAAGCATATCCACAAGCATATCGTTCAGTTTCCCTTCCGGGCGTTTACGCAGAATATCCTCGGGGGCATAACCGATTTTCTCCTTTACAAATGCCATAGGAGACTGGGCGGCAATCAGGGCCGAGGCGGTACGGGCCACCGTTCCACGGTATTTCTTTCCGTTCGGAGCCGTGTATACTCCGCGCTTCACGGTTCCCAGAGCCTGCTCGACATTGTCCGCAGACGGAATCGTAGCGCCAACCCTATGACCGTCCATAGGAACGGTCTCCCACTTGAACTCCTGCGCGGCCGCACCGCAGCAAAGGAAAATAAGGAAAAGCGAAATCAATTTTGTCTTAGCCATTTCCATAAATCTTTCCAGGTTGTTTTCTTACCGAACATAAGGATTCCCACCTTGTATATCTTGGCCGACAGCCAGGCCATGAATCCTGTTGTAAGGATAAGCAGGACAATGGACAGGATGAGTTCCCAGGCATCCACACCGAACGGGAACCTTGCCAGCATCACTATCGGCGAAGTGAACGGGATGATCGAGCCCCAGAACGCGATGGCGCTGTCCGGTGCCTTGAACGCATATATGGCGATGAAGTATCCTATCATCAGAGGTATCGTGACAGGCAGCTGCAGCTGCTGGGTATCGCCCTCGTTCTCGGCGGCGGAACCTATTGCAGCAAACATGGATGCGTACAGCATATATCCGAACACAAAGAAAACAAGGAATACCAGGATGATTCCGCCAAAGTCTATGCCTTGCAGAGTCGCAAGCACGTCAGAGATTGCACTGTCCTGAACCGGCAGGGCCTCCACACCGGTACCGGAAGCCATCTGGGTGACCTCGGAGGCATCGATGCTGCCCAGCAGGTCCTGTCCCATTGCAAGTCCTGCGGCCCCTACAAGGACAAGGGTCAGCACTATCCACAGAAGGAACTGCGTGAGTGCGACCGCCGCTATGCCGATTATCTTTCCGAACATGAGCTCCGTAGCCTTGACGGAGCTAACGAGCACCTCCACAACGCGGCTGGCCTTCTCTTCTATGACGGCGGACATAACCATACCGCCGAACAGGGTTATGAACAGGAACAGAAGCAGGCCGAGTCCCATCGAGAGCACGGTGTTGACTCCTGCCTCGGTGATTTTCTCCTCGCCGGTGTCGTCGATGGTATAGGTTGAAAGCCTGACGTTGGACTTGACGTCCTCAAGGATGTCGGCAAGGCCCTCGATCTGGTATGAATCTATTCTGTAAGATTCTACGGCGTCATTGATCCTGCGGCTGATGTTCTCGGTCATATCTATGCCCAGAGGCTTCTGGGAGGTCAACCCCGCAACGACCGACTTGTCTTCCGTAATCTCCGAGATGTTCAGGACGGCCGAGACGTTCATGTCTGCCATCCATGCCTTGAGACTGTCCACGTTCTGGCCTGTCATATCCACGAACTTCAGGGTCTCGGACTCGGTGAGGAAAGGCAGGACTATCCCCGAATTGTCCACAACGGCCACAGTCTTGGCCTTCTCCTTGCTCGTCATCATCATTACGATAGGTACGATGCACAGCGCAGCCATAAGCACAGGCACAACAAAGGTCGTGATGAGGAAACTCTTCTTCTTGACCTTGTTAAGGTATTCGCGGCTTATTATTATTCCAATAGTCTTGATATTCATGGCCTACTCCTCCCCTTTTACAAGTTTGATGAAAATGTCGTTCATTCTAGGCATAAGTTCCTTGTAGGAATTGATCTGTACGCCCTTGTCTATGTATTGCTGGAGTGTGGACGCTCCGTCCGTCTCTCGCGGCAGCACCTTGGTATGGCGTCCGTCGGAGTCGGTGTACACCAGCTCGACGTTGTTGTTGCCGTAGCGGCGGCGTATATCCTGTACCCCTCCGGTAATGACCACATGGGACTGGTTGATGAGCGCGATATTGTCGCACAGTTCCTCGACCGATTCCATATTGTGGGTGGAAAGGATGATGGTGGCACCCTCGTCCTTGAGTCTGAGTATCTCTTTACGGATCACGTCCGCATTGACAGGGTCGAATCCGGAAAAAGGTTCGTCCAGAATCATAAGCCTGGGCCTGTGAACCACCGTGGTGATGAACTGAAGTTTCTGTGCCATACCCTTCGAGAGCTCCTCTACCTTCTTGTCCCACCATCCCTGGATTCCGAACCTGGAGAACCAGTCCAGGAGTTCGTGTCTGGCATCATCGGCGGACATACCCTTGAGCTGGGCAAGATACATCGCCTGGTCGCCGACTTTCATCTTTCTGTAAAGGCCGCGCTCCTCGGGCATATATCCTATCTTTTCGACGTCACGCTGGGTGATAGGACGCCCCTGGAACAATATTTCACCCTCGGAAGGGATGGTAATCCTGTTGATGATACGGATAAGTGTCGTCTTGCCCGCACCGTTTGGCCCCAGAAGACCGAAGATCTCGCCCTCGGGGATGTCAAGGCTTACGTGGTCCAATGCTATCTTGGGACCGAAAGACTTGCACACGTTGTTGCACTGAATAATAGCCATATTATAAATTAAGTATTTTCACAACCAGTTCGACAAGAAGCTCGGACGGATCCTTCTCACCGCCGTCTCCGCCCTTGCCCAGATAATCGTATTCATTGAGCAGGGACACCGCCGCCATCGCCTTCTTGAGGGGGTAATTCTTTGCGGCGGCATCATATTCCCGGAAGAAATACGGGTTCACTCCAAGAACCTTCGACTTCTGGTCCGTCGGAGGATAATTGTTCTTCTGCAGCAGGACATCGTATTTGAGTATCCTGTAGAAATGCGTGAACAGGGCGCTCACTGCCATAGGCATTGCGAATTTGGCGCTTGTCCCTATATGCCCGGCAATCGCGAGGGCCTTGTCCGCCCTGCGGTAAGAGAGTTCCCTGGTAAGTTCGAAGATGCTGTATTGCCTGGAGATGCCGACGTTTCTTTCTATATCCTCGACACTCACCTTCTTCACCCCTTCCTTGAGGTTCTTGAGCAGTTTGTCCGTTTCTACGGCAATGGTCGAAAGGTCCGTCCCGGTAGACTCCGAGAGCAGGGCCGCCGCCTGGGGGTCTATCTTCAAGCCTCTGGACAGATAATAGTCCGTTATCCAGGAGGCTATCTCATAATCCCTTATGGACGGAGAGTCAACCACCTCGCCGATATTGCATACAGCCTTGTAGAAGGACTTGCGCTTGTCTATGGACGCCTTGTGCATAAGAACCACAAGAACAGTGGTGTCCAGAGGGTCGGCAGTATAGAACGAAAGATTGTCGATGTCTTTGAGAAGCTGGGCCTCCTTGACCACGACCAGCTGCCTGTCCGCCATCATAGGGAAGCGGCGGGCGGCGGTTATCACCTGATCCACGGTGACGTCCGGTCCGTAACAGATTGTCTCGTTGAAATCCTTGAAAGATTCGTCAACGCAATTCGCTATGATCTCATTGCAGACCAGATCCGGATAGTATGGTTCATCACCCATAAGGAGGTACACGGGCTTGAAAACACCTCCACGTACCTCCTGGATGATTCTGGCGCACTGGGCGCCGACATTGACTGTCTGTTTAGCAGCCATCAGGCCTGTTTCTTCTCCTTTTCCCTAGTCAGTTTTTCCTTCATTGCATCCACGCAGGCTGTGATAGCGTTCTCGAAAGTGTCTGCGGTACGCTCGATGATGAGCACTCCGCCCGGCTCCGGAATCTGGATCTTTGCGCCTTTGCCGTCTTTGTCCAGGGTCAGGGTGACTTCTGCGTCAACGTCTGCACCGGAAAGGAACTTGGAGAGTCTTGCCACTTTCTTTTCCACGAATGCGATAAGCTTCTTATCGGCATCAAACTTCAGAGACTTAATCTTGATTTCCATTTTTACCTCCGTTTTTTGCCCTTGGATGGGCGTTGTTATACACTGACTTGAGCCGCTCTATGGAATTGTGGGTATAAACCTGGGTGGCAGCCAGGGAACTGTGTCCAAGCAGTTCCTTTATGGCATTCATGTCCGCTCCGTTCCCCATAAGTTCAGTGGCAAGGGTGTGCCTCAGAACGTGAGGAGACTTCCTGGACGTGATCCGGGTGCCTGAGGACAGTTCGCTGCGGACAATGCGTTCGACCAGCATAGGATAAAGCCTTGCGCCTCCCTTTGTCTGCAGCAGGGGTTCGCTGCCCGGGTCCTTTCCCTCTTTCAAAGAGTCTAGCGATTGTAAATATAATGAAATTTCTTCACAAAGAGTGTCCGTAAGGGGAATTTCACGCGTCTTGTCACCTTTGCCTCTTACGCGCAGCGTCTTGCGGTGCCAGTCTATGGAATTCCTGTCCAGAGATATGAGTTCGGAGCGCCTGATTCCCGTCCCGTACAGCAGGGATATGACCATTCTGGAAAGTTTGTCTTCATAGGAGCCGTATTCGGGAACGCCTGCGGTGCTGCGGAAATAAGCCTCCATATCCTCTTCCCGGAAGAATTCCGGAAGTCTTTTCCCTTGTTTGGGACGTGACACCAGCCTGAGCGGATTGGTATCCAGTTCCCCACGACGGACAAGGTATTTGCAATAGCCGCTCAATACGCTCAGATGCAGGTTCACAGTACGCGCATCGTTCTTTTTGCTGTCCAGAAGGAACACCTCGTATGCCCTGACCGACTGGACGCCGAGTTCCTCCCTGCCTATCGGAGACCCCGGCGGCAGCTTAAGGAACTCCGAATACTCCTCCAGCACACCGCGGTATATTTCCAGGGTGCGCGGAGAATATCTTCTCACGCTCGAAAGGTATTCCAGGTAGCCGTTCATTTCAAAGGGGTGAGCCCCATTTCGGCCGCCTTGGCGCGCATAAGGGTGTCCGCTTCCGGGAAGTTGTTCCCTATCACACCGTCCAGAATGGATTCCTTGACGTATTCCTTGAGTACTCCTATCTGTTTGCACGGAGGCAGTCCGTAAAGCTCCATTATATATTCTCCCGTTACAGGATTCTTGAAATTGCGGATCTGATCCTTGGCCTCGACATCCACGAGCTTCTGCTTCACCAGGGTGAAGTTGCTTTTGATTCTGGCAACCTTGACGGGATTCTTGGACGTTATGTCCGCGTTGCACAGAGTCATAAGGTCATCTATGTCGTCCCCGGCGTCGAACAGCAGACGGCGGACGGCGGAATCCGTGACTCCGTCATCTACAAGCGCGATAGGCCTGAGGTGCAGCCATACGAGTTTACGGACGTATTTACCCTCGTCTATCGGGAGCTTGAAATCGTTGAATATGCGAGGCACCATCCTGGAGCCTATGATTTCGTGCCCGTGGAAAGTCCAGCCGGTTCCGGGTTCGTACTTTTTGGACGCAGGCTTGCCCACGTCGTGAAGAAGCGCCGCCCAGCGGAGCCAGAGGTCGTATTCCTGTCCGTGGGTGGAATGGGACTGCGCAACGTGGTCCAGCACCATGAGGGTATGTTCGAAGTTGTCCTTGTGGCCACGGCCGTCGACGGTCTCGACGCCCTTGAGGGCGGCGAGCCACGGCATCAGGATGCCGAGCAGTCCGCATTCGTCCAGAAAGCGGAATGCCATCGACGGCCGCGGCGTCACAAGCATCTTGTTCAACTCGTCCGTGATCCTCTCCCGGGAAAGAATGGAAAGCCTGTCCGCCATCCGGCGCATCGATTCCACAGACTCCGGTACTATGCTGAAAAACTGTTCCGGAGTAGAAAGTTTGGTCGCGAACCTCACCGCACGCAGCATTCTGAGCGGGTCGTCGGAATACGTGACATCAGGGTCCAGAGGGGTTCTGATGATTCCTGCGGCAAGGTCCCTGATTCCACCGAACGGATCCACAAGTTCACCGTAGCTGTCCTTCTGCAAGGAAAACGCCATCGCATTGATTGTGAAATCCCTGCGTAGCTGGTCGTCCTCCAGGGTTCCGTTCTCGACTATGGGCTTGCGGGACTCCCTGCGGTATGACTCCTTGCGGGCGCCCACGAACTCCACCTCGTCCCCCTGGTAATGCATCATGGCGGTACCGAAGTTCTTGAAATAGGAAACGTACTTCCCGGTCTTCTCCCCTACGGCCCGGGCGAAATCGATACCGCTGCCCTCGACCACTATGTCTATGTCATTGCAGGGCCGCCCAAGGAAACAGTCCCTTACATATCCGCCTATGGCGAATGCACGGACACCCCTTTCGGCGGCGACGTCGCTGATTATCCTGAAAATCTCCTTGTCCAGATATTGTGCGGCAAAAGTAGGCATTACTGAATTGTCATCTGTTCGTAAGTGGGGAATCTGTCCATCCGGACAAAACTTCCTCCGTCACGTTTGTAAATATAGGTATTTTTGCCGTTAGTAAGCATTATGTACCTGACGGAAAGCACGGCGTCATATCGCAGGGCCTGGCGCACGACGTCGGCGTCAATCTCAACGCCGGGGCGTTTGCACTCCACTATGCACACAGGAGCGGCATTGCGGTCGTATACCAGGATGTCCGCCCTGTAGCGCTTGCTTCCGAAACGGAAAGCGACCTCGCTCATCATAAGATGCTGTGGAACGCCCGCAGTTTCCACCAGCACGCCTATGAACCACTGGCGCACCTGCTCTTCCGGAGTCAGTTCCACTTCCGTCTTCCTTAGAGGATCGAATATCCTGGACATAATAACCGATTGAAATGCGAAGATACAACAAATCGCCCAAGTTTTGCTATCTTTGTCCAATACGATAACAATTATGGAAACAGTTGCAGTTTACTCCATTTCATCTTCCCTTCACCGCGGGCTCCCCTGCCTTGCGGAAGATCCGTTCATCCAATCCGTACAGTCCGCACTCGAGTGCGGGATGGAATTCTTCGAAGAGGATTTCGCCACCTGGGGCACATTCCCAGACAGCCTGATATACGTCCGGACAGGAGGCACCGAAGGTGTTTTCCGTTCCCTGAATCTGAAGGGCCGCATTAGATTGCTCACCAGCGGGCACGACAACTCCCTTGCCGCAGCGATGGAGATACTGTCATACATCAAGTCCAACGGAGGAGATGGAGAGATCCTGCACGGCAGCCCGCAGCAGATCGCCGCAAGAATGTCGTCCGATGAAGATACGGCGGAGTACGGGGCATTCCAGCCTCTGCCGTCCGTGGATTTCGGCGGAGCAAGGCTCGGAGTGATAGGACAGCCATCCGACTGGCTCATATCTTCCGGCGTGGACTACAGGGCGGCAAAGGAAAAACTTGGCCTGGAACTCATAGACATCCCCGTACAGGAACTTATAGACAAAGTAAGGGAACACGACTGCGACCTGCGCTCGTTCAAGGGCTCCGAGGCCGTATACGAAGTCCTCAAGGGAATGGTGGAAGAATACCGTCTGGCCGGCCTTACGCTGCGCTGTTTCGACCTCCTGGACACCATCGGCAACACGGGATGCCTGGCTCTTGCGCGCCTGAATGCCGAGGGCATAGTTTCAAGTTGCGAGGGTGACATCCCTACCCTGATTACGATGATGCTTGCCAAAGAGAAGTACGGATGCCCCGGCTTCCAGTGCAACTTGAGCCGCATCGACGGGGACGAACTGCTGTTTGCTCATTGCACCGTTCCTCTGTCAATGGTAAGGTCTTTCACATACGACACCCATTTCGAGTCCGGGATAGGCACTGCCATCAAGGGCGAACTGCCGGAAGGGGACGTCATTCTGATGAAAGTGTCCGGGAAACTGGACAAGATGGTCGCAATACCTTGCAAGCTTGTCAGAAACCAGTCCGAGTCCGGATTGTGCCGCACCCAGGTCATCGTCAACGCGCCGGGCGCCGCGGACTACTTCCTGCACTCCCCTCTGGCCAACCACCACGTCATAGTTCCGTCATCTCCCGTGGGCAGATAGCCAATCTGTCCAAGACAGCTTATAGTTGTACTCGTATATCCCGTGGCTGTTCCAGTGCTTCACATATCCCCGAAACAAATTTAACAAATTGCGATGAACAATAGAAGAGGGAGTATGTCTTTACAACCTGATATTTCGGCTAGCCGATTTTACTTTTACTCCACATACGGCAAGGCGA